>DGUF01000119.1:0-7303 GCA_002394525.1 Lachnospiraceae bacterium UBA4317
AAAAGGTCACCACTGCGGCGAAGGTCCCGTGGCGACCAGCAGTCATTTCAGGCAAAAGGTCACTCATTTCTACGCAAGGCTTAGCGACAGAGGCTCAATAAAAGAGAAAGGTCACTCATTTTCCCGCAAGGCAAAGCGACAAAGGCGCCGAAAAAGAAAAAGGTCACTCTTTTTTCCAGAGGCGCAAGCGACTGAGGCTCCAAAATCACAAAAGGTCACCCATATTCCCGGAAAGGCTGGTGACAGAGGCTCCATAAGTGCAAAAGGTCACCACTGCGCCGAAGGTTCCGCAGCGACCAGCAGTCATTACGTGCAAAAAAGTCACCCCTTGACAGCCCGTCCCAACTGTATTAGTATCATCAATACAGTTAATACACATTTCGTTTGAGAGGAGACACCGGGTGAATTTAATCAATTATCAGGACAGCCGGCCGATCTATGAGCAGATCACCGAACGCTACAAGCTCCTGATCCTGAAGGGGGTGCTGGCGCCGGATGAGCAGATGCCTTCGGTCCGGAAACTGGCCATGGAGCTGTCCACCAACCCCAATACGGTGCAGCGCGCATACATGGAACTGGAAAAGCAGGGCTTTCTCTATTCTGTCCGCGGCAAGGGGAGCTTCGTCCGGGGCGGGTCGGATATCCATCTCCGGAAAAGGGCGGAGCTGGCTGAGAGGCTGGGTTCGATCCTGAAGGAGGCTGAGGAACTGGGAATCGACCCCGACGAGCTGCTTGCGGAATGCGGCTGGAAAGAATGAGCCGGAGTGAATGGCTGACTCACTGCTGCGTGCGGCTGGAAAAAGTGAGCCGGGGGAAGATCCGGGGGCATAACCCCTGATGACCCTGCCCGCAGGCTGCTGCCCACGGAGTGCGGCTGGAAAAAGTGAGCCGGGGAAAAACCGGGTGGCTCAACCCCCGATTGACCCTGACCCGCGAGCTGCTGCCCGCGGAGTGCGGCCGGAAAAGCGAGCCGGAGTAATCCGGAGAAGTACCAGCTGACTCGCTCCCGAATGCGGCTGGAAAGGAGATAGACGGAAATGATCCATATAGAAAATGTAATAAAAAGGTTCGGGGCGGTGGCCGCAGTCAACGATGTGTCCCTGGAGATCGATGACCGGCAGGTATTCGGCCTGGTCGGCACCAACGGGGCCGGCAAGAGCACGCTCCTGCGGCTGGTCAGCGGGATCCTCCGGCCGGATTCCGGCCGGATCGAGGTTCTCGGGGAGCCGGTCCCGGGCAGGCCGGAGATCCGGGAAGACCTGTTTTTCATCCCGGATGATCCCTATTTTTTCCGCAACGGGACGGCAGCGGATATGCGGAATTTCTACCGGACTGTCTATCCGCGGTTTGACGCGGGCCGATTTGACGGGCTGCTGACGGATTTTTCCCTGGATCCGCGGCGCCGGATCAGTCATTACTCCCGGGGGATGAAAAAACAGCTGGCCGTGCTCTGCGGAATCTGCTCCGGGGCCCGGTACCTGCTCTGCGATGAGACCTTTGACGGGCTTGATCCCGTGATGCGGCAGGCGGTCAAGAGTATTTTCGCCAACGATATGTCGGAGCGGGGCCTGACGCCGGTGATCGCTTCGCACAACCTGCGGGAGCTGGAGGACATCTGCGATCATGTGGGCCTCCTCCACGGCGGGGGGCTCCTGCTCTCCCGCGATCTGAACGAGATGAAACTGGGGCTGCAGAAGGTCCAGTGTGTTTTCGCGGATGAATCTTCCGCCGCTGAGGCCCTGGCCGGTCTGGAGCTTCTGGAAAACAGTGTGCGCGGCAGGCTCCACACCCTGACGATCCGCGCCGGCCGCGAGGAGGTCCTGGACCACTTCAGGAAGGTCGACACCGTCTTCTTTGAGCTGCTCCCTCTGACGCTCGAGGAGATCTTCATTAGTGAAACGGAGGTAGTCGGTTATGACATCAAGAACTTTATCCTCAACTGACCGCGATCATATCTCAGATAATCATATTGATGAAAAAATGGCCGGCAGGGATCACGAAATCCGGCGCCCCGCGGACAAAACCGGGGGAGCATTCCGGCCCGGCAGCGAAACCGGGGGAGCATTTGGCCCCGGCAGCAATACCGGGGGAGCATTTGGTCCCGACAGCAAAACCGCCGGCTTCTTTGTCCGTCAGCGGGAACTCGCGGGCCGCAGGCTCTGGCCGATCGCCCTGACTTTTCTGTCCTGCCTGCTCTACAATACGGCCATCCTGGCGACGGTCCTGAATTCCGCTGCGGAGGACGCTGCCCTCGGGCATGTCACTTCTCTGAAAAAAGCAGGCCTTATGCGGGATGTCCTGCGGGAGATGCTGGGCGCGCAGAGCCCGGCCTGGGCCCTGATCGTCCTGCCCCTGGCGGCCCTGCTGGCGATCGAGGGTTTCGCCTGGATGGACAGCCGCCGCGAGGTCGATTTTTATGAAAGCCTCCCGGTCCCGCGGGGCCGGCGGTTTCTGGACCTGTGCGTCAGCGGCTTCCTCTACTTTTTCTTTTCCTGGACCATCACCCTGGAGGCCGGCCTGCTCATAGCGGATGCCTTTGGCGCCCTCTCCCGTCCCCTTGTGGCGGAGATCCTCCTGCATTCCGTAAAGCTCATGGCCTTTTTCCTGGCCGTCTACGCCCTGGGCATACTCAGCACCATGCTGACAGGCAATGTCATCGTCGCCTGCCTGGCCTTCTGCGTCCTGCTTTTTTATGAAATCCTCTTCCGGTCCCTCCTGAACGGATTTGCCAGCGAATTCTTTGCCACCTGGGGCGGCAGCTTCACCAGCCCCCTGGCGGACAGCATTTTTTCTCCTGTCAGCCAGTACCTGCACAGGAGCCCCTCCTGGACAGGAGGTTCCCTGCGCCTGCTGGCCCTGGCCGCCTTCTATTTTATCCTGGCCCGGATCTGCTACAGCCTGCGCAAAAACGAGCGGGCCGGGTCCGCGGTGGTCTTCGGGCCGGTCAGCACCGTCGTCCGTATCGCCATGTCCCTCTTCATGGGCCTCTTTGCCGGCCTCCTCTTCATATCGGTCAGCAGGACCCCCGGCGGGACCATCATCTCCATCGTCTGGATGCTCCTTTTCATCCTGATCACCGCCTGCCTGATGCAGATCATTTACGAGTATGATTTCCGCGCCCTCTTCCACCGGCCGGCGGAGATCGCGGCAGCCGCCGCCCTCGCCCTTGTGATCTACGCGGCCTTCTTTTTCGATGTCACAGGCTACGACCGCTTCGCGCCCGATCCGGACCAGGTCGAAAAAACAGCCCTGATCAGTACACAGGGCTTCGGCAGCATCACGGATGACGAGGGATCCATGACCACTATGGAAGATTTCGGCGAAAAATACATGCGCCTCGACAATGTGGAGGACGTGATGGCCATCGCCCGCTACGGCCAGGCCTACAGCCGGCTGATCCGCGGCCTTCCGGATGACGCCTCCGGCTCCTCGAACACGAATGAAGACATCGACGGCTCCGACTCCACGATCACGAGTGAAGACAACAACGGCTCCGACCCCTCTGTCACGAGTGATAAGACCGACGGCTCCGGCTCCACGATCACAATCGAAAAGATTGATGGCTCCGGGGAGACAGAGACCTTCTCCCGCCCCCGGGAGGAATTTGAATTCCGGGTCGTTTACTACATGAAAAACGGCAGGACCCACGCGCGAAGGATCATCCTTCCCTCCACCATCGACCCGGCAGTCATGGACGCGGTCACCGGGACAGACCAATACCGGCAGGGCTCCTTCTTCGTCTATCACGATGAACTCTTGCGCCGCAGCGCCGGCCGCCTCATGGCCGACTGCAGCAACGGAAAAGACTGGAAATCCGCCGCAATGGACAAGTCCATGTACGAAGCCTTCCGCCAGGCCTACATCACTGACCTGAGCTCCTTCTCCTACAGCTTCGCCAGGAAAAACAAACCCGTGGCCAGGCTCACGCTCAGCTCCCAGGACAAGAGCGGGGAAGACATCTATGCGGACAGCCCTGCCTTCTACATCGATTTTCCTGTCTATGCCTCCTTTGAGAACACGATCGCTGTCCTCAGGAAATACCAGCTCTGGACCGAGCCGCTGGATGTCGCTGCCTTCCTGGATGAAGACTTTGACTACAACCGGCTCTCCGCAAGCGAAAAAATCCTTTACGACTCCCTGGACATGAGCGTATTCGCCGGCCCCTTCTGATGCAGGGGATACAGCGGATACTGTTGATACAGTAAGCCGGGGGACGCTAATACGTCCCCCGGCTCACTGCGAAAGATCACCCATATTTCCGGAAAGCTCAGCGACTGAGGCTCCAAAAAAGAGAAAGGTCACTCTTTTTTCCACAGCCCAAAGCGACGGAGGCCCCGAAAAAGAAAAAGGTCACTCTTTTTCCCGCAGCCCAAAGCGACGGAGGCCCCACAAAAGAAAAAGGTCACTCTTTTTCCCACAGCCCAAAGCGACTGAGGCTCCAAAATCGCAAAAGGTCACCCCTATTCCAGGAAGGCTAAGCGACCGGGGCACCAAAAGTGAAAAAGGTCACCCATATGACTCAGTCAGCGCGTCGCAGCTCATCATACCAGGTGAAAAAGACCTCCGCCCTAACCTTCCGATAATCAGAGAAAACAATCTTTGGATCCACCAGGTCTGAAGGAAGCTCAGAGCCGGTAAATCCCACACACGGTATGCTCGCCCTTGTAGCCGCGAGCATGCCGTTTTTTGAATCCTCGACCACCAGGCAGTCTGCGGGATCGGTATGCAGAAAGGCAGCGGCGGTCAGGAAGATATCCGGCTCCGGCTTTCCTCTCTCGCAGTCCTCCGAGGTGGCTGCCGCGTCCACATAGCGGCGAATCCCCATCCTTTCCAGATTTCCTTCGACGACAGACCTGAGCGACCCGGTCCCGATGCCGATCCTGAGGCCTGCCTTTTTCAGGGCCGCCATCAGGTCCGGGACTCCCGGGAAGCCTTCGAGGCCTTTTTCCTCTACATATTGATCGTACCGGGCCCAGTGCAGGCGCTCCAGGTCCACGGACATAGCGGCAATCTGATCCGCGGACATGGCGGCAATCTGGTCCGCAGACACAGCGTGGATCTGGTCGGCATCCCGGTCAGCAGCTGACTCCTTCGCCTCCAGGTCTGTGGACACAGCGCGGATTTCATCTTCTCCGGAGTGGCGTGCTCTGTCCTCGTTTTTTTCACCTGCCGCGTACTGGCTTTTCAGATTCCGCAGGATATCGGGCCACATCTCGGAATCCGGCGTCCCGCAGTACTGCATATACTCTTCCATTGACTGGTCGTATCCCAGCTTTTCCAGTATGATCTCATGGATCACGATGTAGTGGATCACCTCAGAGTCCAGGAGGGTCCCGTCCATATCAAAAATCACTGCTTTCAGCATGCCGGCTTCCTTTCTGCGAGATGCGCTATGTACCGGGGAGCAGGAGGACATCCCCTGAATCACTCATCCCATGACTGCTCGTCCCATGGCTGCTCGTCCCATTGCTGCTCGTCCCCCGGTTCACCGTCCCCTGACTCCTCCTGGTCTCTCATCCGGTTATCCCGTCTTTTCCCTTTGCAAGAAGAAATACGCTGTCGCCTTCACTGAGCTTGAAATCCCCGTGAGGGACGATCGGGCTGCCTGCCCTTTTCACAAGGACGACAAAGGTCTGCCTGGAGATATCCAGATCATTGATCTTCACTCCGTTCCAGGGATGGCTTTTGCGAAGGGTGATCTCGCGGATGTCGACCGGGGCAGTCTTTCCTGCGGGCTCGGCCCCCAGCGTGATGACGTCGCCGGCAAGGAGGACGATGTCTCCCTCCGGGATGATCAGATTGTCTCCCCGATGGATGGCAGCGATCAGGCAGCCCCGGGGCAGCCCCAGGCTCCGGACCGGCCTCCCCACCCATCTGTCCTGGCTCTTCAATGCAAAGCGGACAAATCGGATCTCCTGCTCAATTCCGTAATCTCCGACCTTTTTAAACTGCTGATACTGTTCGACGAATCCCGCGGAAATAATACCGGTGGGGATAGCAACCATGCCGACTCCGAGGAAGGTGATGATGATACTGAATATCCTGCCCAGGTTCGTCACCGGATAAATATCTCCGTAGCCGACGGTCAGCAGGGTCGATGCCGACCACCAGATCCCGGAGAAGGCATTGGAAAAGACCTCCGGCTGGGCCTCGTGTTCCAGGCTGTACATGCAGAGGCTGGATGCCAGCATCAGGGTCAGGATGATAAACACAGAGGAGAGCAATTGCTGCTTTTTGCTGACGATGACCTCCGTGATGACATTAAGGGAATCGTAATAGGCATTGATCCGGAAGAGTCGGAAAATGCGGACGACCCGGAACATACGGAATACTGCGATGCCGGAAGGGAAAAAGACCGGCAGATAATAAGGCAGGAAGGAAAGCAGGTCAATGATGCCGGTCGCGGAAAAGATGTAGCGGATCAGTGAATCTCTCTCATTGGACTCAGGATACAGGTAATTTGCCGTGATCAGGCGCAGAACGTAGTCGATCGCAAAAAAGAATACCGTGGCCGCCTCGATGGTCAGCAGAATGGACCCGTAGCGGGCATTGATCCGGTCAAAGGTCAGCAGGATGCTGGCGGCCAGATTGAGCAGCAGGGCTGCCGTGCTGATTATGTCATAGGCCTGGTTGACCGGCTCGTCGACGACACCGACCGATACCATGCGGAACAGCTTTTCTCTTGTAAAACGGAGCTTCTTTTCTTCCATGGTTTCCTTCTTCGTCTATTAATCCCTTAATCATCCAGTAATCCTGAAATAACGAAGTGACTCTATACTCATCCTGTGGTCCGCGAACCATCAAGTGGCACTGTAATCATCCTATGACCCGGTCAGATTCCCGCAGGGATACGTATATGCTTATGCGTATGGCTTGTGCCGGGGAGTATTCAGGCGGGCCGCCTGCCGCGAAGCACTGCAGCTGCAGTCCCGCCATCTGTTAAACATTATAACGTAAACAAAAAAGGACTGCCACCGAAGACAGTCCATGCAATAAAAAAGAGCTCCATGGTCAACATGAAGACAATCCATCCGGAAAAAGAGTTACATGGCCAATATAAAACAGTCCATACAGAAAAAAGAACTTCATGATAAACATGAAGTTCTCTTAAGAGGTGCCAACCAGATTTGAACTGGTGATCAAGGTGTTGCAGACCTTTGCCTTACCGCTTGGCTATGGCACCGGATTATTAAATTCAAACTTGTCAACAGTTGTCGATCGCCTGCCACTGAACAGGTTAAATCGAGTGACTCCGACGGGAATCGAACCCGTGTTACCGCCGTGAAAGGGCGATGTCTTAACC
>DGUF01000119.1:7456-7606 GCA_002394525.1 Lachnospiraceae bacterium UBA4317
GCTCTACCATTGAGCTATCAAGGCAGATCTATCTTGAAAGTATATAAATACTGAATTTTCGCTTATATAGATTAAGAAGCCGAAAATCAGCTTCTCTTCAAATGTGCGTTATGATCAGTATCATATCATACCTTCAAAACTGAATAAGAG
>DGUF01000084.1 GCA_002394525.1 Lachnospiraceae bacterium UBA4317
TTGCCTCAAAATCACTGTCAAAGATGGGATTCTATAAGAGAAACGGTGGATTGTCAAGAAGATTTTTTGGGAGTATACTCTTGATACGGTTTTGCGGTTCCTGTCCAGGTCTCCTGAAGGGCCCGGACAGGACTGTTTTACGGACACTGCAGTACAGGTGCCCCTGCGGGGGAGGGAGGCTGAAGGAAAGATGCTGCGCCTGATTCCGACAGCGGGGCCGGAGGATCCGGCGCTCGAGGTATATACAAAGCTGTCCGAGGTACAGCTCAAAAGGCTCTACGAGCCGGACGGGGGTCTCTTTATCGCGGAGAGTCCCAAGGTCGTTCTGCGCGCCCTGGACGCCGGCTGTCAGCCGGTGTCGCTCCTGGTGGAGGACAGGCATGTCCGCGGAGAGGCGGCCGGGGTGCTGGCGAGGTGTGAGGAGACCGCCGGGGAGATCCCGGTCTACACCGGCAGCTACCGGGACCTGGTCCGCCTGACCGGCTACGCGCTCACCAGGGGCGTCCTGTGCGCCATGAGAAGGCCTCCCCTGCGGTCTGCCGATGAGGTCCTGGCGGGCGCGCGCCGGATCGCGGTCCTTGAGAATGTGATGAATCCCGCCAATGTCGGGGCTATTTTCCGCAACGCCGCCGCCCTGGGCATGGACGCCGTCCTGCTGACGGACGGCTGCAGCGACCCCCTCTATCGCAGGACCCTGCGGGTCAGCATGGGGACCTCCCTGCAGATCCCCTGGGCCTGGGCCGGAAGGAGCCTGGAGGACTGGAAACAGAGCGGGCTCGCCATGCTCCGGGACAGGGGCTTTCGGACCATCGCCATGGCCCTGCGGGAGGACGCCGTACAGCTGGACCGGCTTTGCCTGGGAGAGCGGGAAAAGGCCGCGGTGATCCTGGGCGCCGAGGGGGACGGACTCATGCCGGAGACCATCGGGGGAGCGGACAGCGTCGTGGTGATCCCCATGATGCGGGGCGTGGATTCTCTCAATGTGGCCGCGGCCAGCGCGGTCGTCTTCTATGAGCTGGGGAAAAAATAAGGCATGCCGTCTGAAACGTGTATGACAGGCCCGGCCGGAGGCCGGATACGAAAATGGAAATGGAAATGGAGGAAATCCTTTGCAGACACAGCCGATGAATTTTTTTGATGTGGTATATAAGATCCTGGCGGAGGGCTATCCGCCCTCGGAATATCAAGGAATGGGGATCCTGGCAGCCATTCTGGCATCCATGATCCTCAGCATCTATATCTATTTCTGCTACCGCCTGATCGGCCGCAGGACCTTTTATTCCCTGAGTTTTAACCTCTCCCTGCTGGGGGCGGGCCCGGTGACGGCGGCCCTGATCCTGCTCATGTCCCAGAATGCGATCGCGGCAATCGGTGTTGTCGGCGCCCTCTCGATCATACGTCTGCGAGGGGCCGTCAAGGAGCCCATGGACCAGGCCTTTATCCTCTGGTCGGTGGCCTGCGGGATCTTTATAGCGGCCGGTATGTGGCGCGTGGGGATCATCGTCTCGATCATCCTCACGGCGGGCGTGATCGTGATCGACCTGCTGCCCCTGGGGCGGGCGCCGCTCATCCTCTCGATCTACGGCAGAGAGGGCGGGAAGGCTGACCTCTACAGGGCCTGCGCGGATGTGATCTCCAGAAACTGCACCAACGTGAAGGTCATCTCGGCGGGCAGGATCGGGAAAAAGAAGAACCTGGTCCTCAGAGTCCGGACCAGCCAGCGCATTCGGCTGACAAATGAACTGGCCGGGCTCCCGGAGGTGGACGGCGTCACGATCGCAGAGCAGAGCGGAGAGGTCTCCTTCTGAGAAACCTGAGTTGAACGGCGTTCAGGTGCAAACAAAGCTCCGCATAGTTTCATGCGGAGCTTTGTTCAATGCAAAGATTTGTAATCTCTGAACGCTGTAATGATCATCTGGGCAGGCGGAAATAGTAGAGCGACAGGGTGCGGATCGTTTTGCCGTCTTCGCTGCTTTCCGCCTCCATCAGCTCTCCGAGGGATTTGTCGGCCGCTTCGGCCAGGACCGGGATCCGCTGGCCCTCGGACAGCCCGTTTGAGAAGCGGTAGCGGAGGATCCGGGTCCCGTCAGCGTAGCGGGTCACGGAGCAGACGGACTTGTCGGTCCCGAATACGGCGGCCAGGTCGTTGAGGGTGCTGCCGGTCCCTTCCTTGAAGGCGGTCAGCAGGGAGACGCCGCTGTCCGCATGGACGGAAATGCCGCAGACTGTGCCGGCAGAGGGCAGGCAGTCTTCTTTGGTGAAGTTGGCCAGGCAGAGACGGACCTTTTTCTGCGCCTGACCGGAGCCGGCGGATGCCTCCTTTTCCCCTGCGGGGACAGCGTCAAAGAATTCATAGGAATAGGCCGGGATGACCACGTCTGTCTCCTCCCCGCTGCCGGAATCCGGCAGGACAAGCTCCCAGCCGGCGTGGGTAAACTGGGCCATGCTGCAGGGGAGCTGGAAGGATGTGCTGTCCAGGGTGAAGCTGTAATAGTAATCGACGGTCTCGGCAGTGAAAAGGTCGCTGCCGGTCCCTTCCAGGACCTGGGACCGGACGCGGGGCTCCTCATCCGGATCCGCCGGAGGGAGGGCGGGGGCTTCCGCCGCCGCTGTCAGGCCCGTGGAGGCCGGATCGGCAGTCTCATCGCTGTCGGGCGTGTACATGGTGCCCGTGCCGGAACAGCCGGACAGGGAGAGAGAGGCGGCCAGAAGGACGGCCAGGCAGATGCCGGCTCCTGGTGAGCGGCGGGATCTTCCGGAAAAGAAGGCAGTGGATTTTTTATAATTCTTATTGGTCATAGAGTATATCCCCGTGGATGTGTGCGCGTTTTTTGATGACGGACCCGCGCGGACCCGCTCCGGATCCGGAGGCGGTCTGCGCCGTAACCAATTAGCCATTATAACATATCATGGGAAAAGGGGACACTGGAAACTTGAAACAGACCGGGGCTGCAGCAGGACGAAAACGCAGAAAAGACCGCCCCGGTTCTTATAGAAGCGGGAGGCTTCCCGCCATGGTAAAGGACAGGAATATGAGTGGAACAGAACAGGACATGACGACAGACCGGGTGCAGAAAAAGATCGCGGAGATGATCGCCGCGGAGCTGGGGGTCAGGCTCTGGCAGGTCGAGGCCGCCGTCGGCCTGATCGATGAAGGAAATACCATCCCTTTTATAGCCAGATACCGCAAGGAGGCGACGGGGACGCTGGACGATGAGCAGCTGCGCTCGCTGGACGAGAGGCTGACCTACCTGCGGAACCTGGAGGAAAAGAAGGAGAAGGTGCTGGAGAGCATCGAGGCCCAGGGGAAGCTGACCGACGAGCTCAGAAGCCGGATCGAAGAGGCGCAGACCCAGGTGGCCGTCGATGATCTCTACCGCCCCTTCCGGCCCAAACGCAGGACCAGGGCGGGCATCGCCCGGGAGAAGGGCCTGGAGGGACTCGCCGACTGGCTGGTCTCTGCGGACGCGGACCGGCCGGCCTTGGAGGAGGCGGAAAAATATGTCTCTGAGCAAAAGGAGGTCGCCAGCGCCGGGGAGGCCCTGCAGGGGGCGCAGGATATCCTCGCGGAGAGGATCTCCGACCAGGCCGATTACAGGACCTGGATCAGGGAGCGCACAGCCGGGGACGCCTTTATCGTGACGGCCCGGAAGGAGACCTCCGCAAAAACCGTGGAGGACCGCAGCGATGTCTATGAGATGTATTTTGAATACGAGGAGCAGGCGGCAAAGATCCCGGGCCACCGTGTGCTGGCCATCAACCGCGGGGAGAAGGAGGGCTATCTGACCGTCAAGGTGGACGCCCCCAGGGAAAAGATCCTCCAGTACCTGCAGCGGAAGGTGATCCGCCGCAGGAAGGGCCAGACCAATCCCTACACGGCCCCTGTCCTGGAGGAGGTCTGCGCGGACAGCTACGACCGCCTGATCGGCCCCGCGATCGAGAGGGAGATCAGAAACGCACTCACAGAGAAGGCGGAGGACGGCGCGATCCTTGTCTTCAAGCAGAATCTCGAGCAGCTCCTCATGCAGCAGCCCATCGCCGGCCGTGTGGTCCTGGGCTGGGATCCGGCCTTCCGCACAGGCTGCAAGCTGGCCGTGGTCGATGCGACCGGAAAGGTGCTGGACACTGCGGTGATCTATCCCACGGCCCCCCAGCACAAGGTCCGGGAGGCGGAGGCCGTCCTGCAGGGACTGATCAGGAAATATGGGATCTCCCTGATCTCTGTGGGCAACGGGACCGCGTCCCGGGAGTCGGAGCAGGTCATCACGGATTTCTTTAAAAAGACCGGCAAGCCCCTTCAGTATGTGATCGTCAATGAGGCCGGAGCCTCGGTCTACTCCGCCAGTAAGCTCGCCACCGAGGAGTTCCCGCAGTTTGATGTGGGGCAGCGGAGCGCGGCCTCGATCGCCCGCCGGCTCCAGGACCCCCTCGCCGAGCTGGTCAAGATCGACCCCAAGGCGATCGGCGTCGGCCAGTACCAGCATGATATGAACCAGAAAAAGCTGGACGGCGCCCTCTCCGGAGTGGTGGAAAAATGCGTGAACGCGGTCGGCGTGGACCTGAACACGGCCTCCGCCCCGCTCCTGTCCCATATCGCCGGGATCAGTGCCTCCATAGCCAGAAACATCGTCAGCTGGAGGGAGGAGAACGGACGCTTTGAGGAGCGCAGCCAGCTCCTCAAGGTCAAGGGCCTGGGGCCCAGGGCCTACGAACAGTGCGCGGGCTTTCTGAGGATCCGGGACGGCAGAAATCCCCTGGACAACACGGCGGTCCACCCGGAGAGCTACGAGGCCGTGAAGACCCTGGCCGGCCTTCTCCAGGTCCCCATGGAGCAGGCGGAGCTGCAGAAGATCCGGTCCATGGTGCCGGATACAGCCGCGGCGGCAAAGAGACTGGGGATCGGTGAGATCACCCTCAGGGATGTCCTGGCGGAGCTGGAAAAGCCCGGCCGCGACCCCAGACAGGATATGCCCGCCCCGGTCCTGCGCAGCGATGTGCTGTCCATGGAGGACCTGACTCCCGGCATGAAGCTCAAGGGAACGGTCCGCAATATCGTGGACTTCGGGGCCTTCGTCGACATCGGCGTCCACCAGGACGGACTTGTCCATGTCTCAAAGCTGAGCCGGAGATTTGTCCGCCACCCCCTGGAGGTGGTGAGCGTCGGCGATATCGTCGAGGTGACCGTGCTCTCCGTGGACCTGAAAAAGAAGCGGATCTCTCTCTCCATGACAGGGGAATAAAAGCCGCGGGGAGATTGGACCCCGCAGCCCCCCGACCGGCCGGAACGCGCAAAGAAAAGCCGCGGAGGGAGCGGCCCCCGCAGACCCCGGGCCCCGGAATGATCAGAACGCAAAAAAAGGAACCCTTCGCGGCGGCGCCTGCCTGAGGCCGCTGCGAAGGGTTTTCTAAAGGGGAGTATGAAAAGTATTGAACCACCGGCCGACCTGATGATCTCATAAACAGGGGCCTGCAGTGAGTAGAAGCCCGGGGACCCGCACAGGATGTTTATCAAGGAGGGAGTGTCGGCCTCCTGTGCTGATCTGTTCTTATCATAAGGGGGAAATGTGTAGAGAGTGTGTAGTTTCTATTCACAACCGGTTAATTCCGGTGTGAAGGCTTTCGGTTGACGGATGTTTTTCCTTGGTTCATAATGAAAAAAAGGGGGATTTTATCATGAATCTGACTGTTTTACTGATCGCTGTATATCTGCCGCTTCTGCCGGTCCTGTTTCTGGTGATCCGGTCCGGAGCCTTTGGAAAGGGGGGCTTCGGCACCTTTCTCAAGCTGTTCTTTCTGGGAGTCGCCGTGGCGGTTCCTGCCTTTCTGATGGAGGCCGGCGGAATGATGGCGGCCACCATCCTGCTGAGGATCCTGTTTCCGCAGGCCCAGGGAGGCGGCCTCCTGGTGGTCTCCGCGATCCTCAGATATGTCCTGGCCGCGGCCCTGATCGAGGAGGCCTGGAAGCATTTCATTCTCAGGACGACGACCTGGAAGCAGATGACCATGGAGTCGATCGGAGACGGGACGGCTGCCTCCGCCGCTGTGGGCGCCGGCTTTTCCGCGGTGATGTATGCCGCCTGGCAGGTCGCCTATCACTTTATCCCCACCGATATGGAGGCGGTGCGGAATGCCATGCCGGACTTTTTGAGCGCGGGCGCCGTCGTGGCCTTTATCTACGCCCTGCTCTTCGTCCCCGCCCATTTCGGCTATTCCGGCTTCATGGGGATGCTCTATGGAGTCGCCAAGGGGGCTGACCAGAAAAACCATGCGGGGAGGGCCGGCTTTATGCTGACCATGAGCTTCCTGCTCCCCACCCTCCTGCACAGTCTCTGTGAGGGACTGGTCGGATACGGGATGTCCTCGGGGAAGACCCTGTGGATGATCCCGGGCTTTGCCGCCGAGGCCGTTCTGGCCGTGATCATCGGGATCGTTCTGAGCGGCGCCCATGACAACGCGGCTGTCGCGAATGCCGCGGCCCAGCAGGCCGCCGGCCAGGCGGGCGCGGAGGCGGCCGGGAGCGAAACGGGAGAAAGCACAGATGCGGACGGCCAGCCCATGCTGACGATGGAGGATCCGGACGGCGGCTTTGGGGCCCCGGA
>DGUF01000053.1:0-2314 GCA_002394525.1 Lachnospiraceae bacterium UBA4317
CAATCAGTTTTTCAGATACAAAAAAATCAGCAGGGCGGAGAGAAATCTCCGCCCTGTTGTTTTTTGCAGGTCTTTTCAGGATTGTTTTACAGGGCGGGGTATCTCCGCCCTGCTGTTTTTTGTGCAGGGCCGGGGTCATCTCCTCCCTGCTGCTTTTTAAGTTGCCGCTGCCGCAATTGTTTTTTACAGGGAGGCCGCTGCGGCCGCCAGCTCATCCAGGTCCAGGGATCCCCCGAAAAGGGAGAGGGCGCTGCCGACGGTGACATCCATGCCTCCGCCGGACAGGCCGGCCAGGGTCTCCAGGTCCTCCAGGGACCTGACGCCTCCGGCATAGGTGACCGGAAAGCCGGTCTCTCTGCAGAAGTCTCCCAGGATCTCTGCCAGGTCCTCCTGGATCCCTCCACGCCTGCCCTCCACGTCCGCCGCATGGATGAGGAATTCATCGCAGTGGGCGCTGAGTGCCCGCAGGTTTCCTGCGTTGATCACCCAGTCGGTAAAGCGCTGCCAGCGGTCCGTGACCACGGCAAAGCTGCCGTCCTGCCTCCTTCGGCAGCTCAGGTCCAGGACCAGCCTCTCCCTGCCCGCCGCCCTCTTCATCTCCTCCAGCCTGGCCATGTCCAGCAGGCCCCCGCGGAAGACATAGGAGGTCACGATCACATGCGAGGCCCCGGCGTCCAGAAAGCGGGCTGCGCTGGAGGGATCGACCCCGCCACCGGCCTGCATGCCTCCGGGGAAGGCGGCCAGGGCGGCCAGGGCCTGGGACAGGTCCGCCTCATAGGCGGCCGGGTCCGACCGGGCGCTGTCCAGCAGGATGATGTGGCCCCCGTCAAGCCCCTTTTCCCTGTAGAGGGCTGCGTAATGGGCGGCGTCGAGGCCTGAGACAAAGTTTTCCTCCACCTGCCGGCCCTCTCCGATCGAGCCGCCGACGATCTGCTTGACTCTGCCCCCGTGGATGTCGATACATGGACGAAGCTTCATTTTTTCCTCCCGGATACATCTCTTTCTGTGCGGTCTGTAAATACCGGCCTGACTGCAAGGCTCTCCTGCAAGTCCCGCGCGATGACGAATAAAAACGCGGCGGCTTTCCGCCGCCGCGCCTCTTCCGTATTCATTTTCTGTCAGGCCAGGACATCATGCATGGTGTAGAAGCCCGCGGGCCTGCCCGCCAGGAACTTGGCCGCCACCACGGCGCCCTTTCCAAAGACAGCCCTGCTGTAGGCCCTGTGGGAGAAGGTGATGACCTCATCCTCCCCGGCAAAGATCACGTCGTGGTCCCCCACGATGGTCCCGCCGCGGACCGCGCTGAATCCGATCTCCTTCTGGGGACGGACAGCCCGTCTGGCAGACCGGTCATAGACATATTCGTAGTCTCCGCCCAGGGCATCGTTCACGCTGTCTGCGAGCGCGATGGCCGTCCCGCTGGGTGCGTCCAGCTTCTGGTTGTGGTGCTTTTCGACGATCTCGATATCAAAACCGGCAGCAGCCAGCCTGGGGGCCGCCTCCGCCAGCAGGTTCTGCAGCAGGTTGATGCCCAGGGACATGTTGGCGCTCTTGAGGACAGCGACCTTTCCGGCCGTCTCCTTCATGAGGGCTGTCTGCTCCTCCGAAAGGCCGGTCGTGCAGACGACCGCGGGCACCCTGTTTTTTTCACACCAGGCAAAGAGCCCGGGCATGGCCGCGGCTGTGGAAAAGTCAATGACCACATCCGCTTCCTCCTGGCATTCCTCCAAAGAGGCGTAGACAGGAAAATCCGCGTAGGCACTGCCAAAGGCATCGATGCCGGCGACGATCTCGATCTCAGGATCCCGGGAGACGATATCCGCGATCATACGGCCCATTCTCCCGCAGGCTCCATGTAAAACTGCTTTGATCATAGCAACCTCCCTCACGTTTACAGGTATTCTTCTGCTCCGCGGCGGTCCTTCGGGACCAGGGAATCAGAGCAGGCCGAAGGCCCGCATGGCAGCCTCGAGCTTCTTCGCATTGGCCTCTTCCATCTCGGTCAGGGGCATGCGGAGCGGGCCCGCGTTGAAGCCCATGAGGTTGCAGGCCTTTTTGACGGGGATGGGATTGACCTCGGAGAAGAGGTTCTCGCAAAGGTCCAGAGTGTCCTTCTGGATCCTGGCGGCACCCGCCACATCGCCATTGAGGAACTTGTCGCACATGTCATGCACGGCCCTGGGGGCGATATTGGAAACGACGGAGATGACGCCGATGCCGCCCATGGACATGAGCGGGACGACCTGGTCGTCATTGCCGGAGTAGAGGTCGATGTTGCCGTCGGTCAGGGTCATGAGCTTGACGATCTGGCTGA
>DGUF01000053.1:2370-2964 GCA_002394525.1 Lachnospiraceae bacterium UBA4317
CTGATATTGCCGCTGGCCTCCTTGATCCCGACGATATTGGGCACATCCCTGACCAGCTGGGCGACCGTCTCGGGATTGATGTTGCCGCCGGTCCTGCTGGGGACATTGTAGAGGATGACGGGACAGCCGTTCACTTCCTCTGCCACCATGGTGAAGTGTTTGATCAGGCCCTTCTGGGTCCCCTTGTTGTAGTAGGGGTGGATGACCAGGAGTCCGTCCGCGCCGTAGCCCGCGATCTCCCTGGAGAGATGGATGGCAGTCTGCGTACAGTTGGATCCGCTTCCGGCGATGACAGGCACGCGCTTCTTTGTGTAGTCGATACAGAATTTGCAGACATCCAGGTGCTCCTGCTCTGTCATGGTCGCGGCCTCACCCGTGGAGCCGCAGACCACGATGGCATCCGTCCCGTTGTCGATCTGAAAATCGATCAGGTCAGCAAATGCATCGTAGTTAACTGAATAATCCTTTTCATGAAAAGGGGTTACAATGGCAACGGCAGCCTTCTTAAAAACAGACATAGCAAAACCTCCTGATAAATCTGTTATTCGTTGTCAAACTTCTTAAACTGTACCGTGCTGATCTGGGAGATCTCAT
>DGUF01000097.1 GCA_002394525.1 Lachnospiraceae bacterium UBA4317
CATGGCCGGAAGGAACTGAACAATAGAATATTGGTATCTGCAGGATTTTTCGGGGCAGGGTGAGATTCCCGACTGGCGGTGAGGGCTTTGTTTACAGGGCCTCAAGTCCGCGACCCGCCTATGGCGGCTGACACGGTGAGATTCCGGGACCAACAGTAGAGTCTGGATGGAAGAAAGATCAGTGGATGAGCAGCAGCGCGTGTTGACCGCGCCGAGGGACAAAGCCTGCCGGCAGCAGCCGGCACGGAGAAAGCCCTGTGCCCTTTCGGGGCCGGGGATCCATGGCGCAGGCAACAGTCCGGCTCTCATCCTCAAGGTTCAGTACAGCAGCCCCGTATCGCAGTGATACGGGGTTTTTTTACGGTCAGACTGTCCGCGGCTCAGCCCGGACAGCTGCCTGCCAGGCCCTTCACAGGGAGGGCGGAACGGAAACACAGAATAGATTTGTCTGTTTAACAGGAAGACGTCTCCGGATGCAGACCGGGGACAGGAAAGGAGTATGATCATGGGAAACGGATTACTTGACGCAGTAAAGGAAAACGGGAGCTTTTTGGGCGTCTGCCTGCTGGCAGTCGTGGGCCTGGTCCTGGTGGCCTACCTGTTTGAGAGGGCGGCCCGTGCCAGGCGCGGAGGGACGGAGAGGATCCTGGCCACCCGCAAGATCGTCATGATCGGTATGTTCTCGGCCCTGTCCGGCATCCTCTACTGCTTTGACTTCTCCATCCCGGTCATCGCTCCGGAGTTTTACAAGCTGGACTTCTCCGAGCTCCCCGCCATGATCGCGGGCTTTGCCTTCGGACCCGTCGCCGGCGTCCTGGTGGAATTTATCAAGGAGCTGGTCAAGCTGGTCATCAAGGGGACCTCGACCGCCTTTGTCGGCGACCTGGCCAATTTCCTGATCGGCTGCATGCTGGTCCTTCCGGCCTCCATCATTTATCAGTTTAAAAAATCCAAGACGGGCGCAATCATGGGATGCGTGGCCGGGACAGTCATCATGACGGTCTTCGGGACCATGTTCAATGCCGTCTACCTGCTGCCGGCCTTCTCAAAGCTCTTCGGCCTGCCCCTGGACGCCATCCTGGGCATGGGCGCCGCCATCAACCCCGGCGTAAAGGACCTGACCTCCTTTGTGATCCTCATGGTCGCCCCGATCAACATCATCAAGGGCGTGGGCATTTCCGTACTCACCATGCTGATCTACAAGAAGGTCAGTCCCATCATCAAGTACGGCCGGACTATGACCGAGGGCCAGAGCCACAGGGCCTGAGGGCATGACTGTCCCTGATGCGATGCGAAAGTAAACCAGCTGCCGGAGCCGCAGGGCCTGAGGCTCCCGGGAGGAAGCTCCGGCCGGTGCGCCGGATCTCCGCGGAGCCCTCAGAACGGGAGAAAGCTCCGGCGGCACAGGATTTCGTGCTTTTCTCCGGCCGCAGATGTTTGATTCCCCCGGTAAATGTGCTATGATGAAGTCGTTCTGTGCGGCGGACCCCGACCATGACCGGGTCCTGCGGCTTCTGACCCGGGCTTTCCGGGAAGACCGCGGGTCTGCTTTACAGGCCGGGCAGAGGTCCGGAGCCGGGATCATTCCATTCCCGGCAAAAAGGAAAAAGAAAGAGAAAAAAAGACTGAGGAGGAAAAGACAATGATTGCGATCGGATCAGACCACGGCGGCTTCGAGCTTAAGGCAAAAGTGATCAGCCATTTGAAAAATAAGGGGATCGAGTGCAGGGACTTCGGGACCTACAGCCTGGATTCCTGTGACTATCCCGAATACGGGCGCGCAGTCGGAGAGGCAGTGGCCTCCGGCGAATGCGAGAAGGGCATCGTCATCTGCACGACCGGTATCGGCATCTCCATCGCGGCCAACAAGGTCCGCGGCATCCGCTGCGGTCTCTGCCACAATACGACCACGGCCCGCCTGACCCGCGAGCACAATAATGCCAATGTCCTTGCGATCGGCGCAGGCATGGTGGGCGAGAATGTCGCCATGGATATTGTGGACACCTTCCTTTCGACGGAATTTTCGCAGGGTGAGCGCCACCAGAGAAGGATCGACAAGATCGAGGGCTGAATTTAACCGATATGGCAGCGGGACTGCCATATAATAACATATTGCAAAGGTCAGGTGGGTGTTCATGCACGCAGGGCCTTTGCTTTTTTGTCTGCATACGACAGAAAGGTTCGTACCCGTATGAATGCTGTGACGAAGATATATGAGAGCCATAGTCCGGACGAGACGCTGGAGATCGGCAGGAGGATGGGGGAGGAAGCCCGGGCCGGGGAGGTCTATGCCCTGGTCGGCGACCTGGGTGTAGGCAAGACGGTCTTCACCAAGGGATTTGCCGAGGGCCTGGGGATCGACGAAGCGGTCAACAGCCCCACCTTTACGATCCTGCAGAGCTATGAGGAGGGGAGGCTTCCCCTCTATCATTTTGATGTCTACCGGATCGAGGAGCCCGAGGAGATGGAGGAGATCGGTCTGGACGAGTATCTGGACGGGGATGGTGTCTGCCTGATCGAATGGGCCGGAAGGATCGCGGACCTGCTGCCTGAGGATGTCATCATCATCCGGATCGAAAAGGATCTGGAAAAGGGGCTGGACTACCGCCGGATCACGCAGATCCGCAACAAGGCCTGAGGAGGATGGGAATATGATAATACTTGCAATAGAGGCATCCGGCCCGGTCGCCGGCTGCGCGGTCCTCGAGGACGGCCTGCTGACCGCGGACTACAATGTTCAATATAAAAAGAAACACTCGCAGAGCCTAGTCCCCATGATGGATGAGGTCAGGCGCATGCTGGAGCTGGACCTGAAGACCGTGGACGCCATCGCCATCGCCAGGGGCCCCGGATCCTTTACCGGACTCAGGATCGGGGCGGCGACCGCCAAGGGCGCCGCGATGGCCATGGACAGGCCGGTCATCCCCGTGCCGACCGTGGATTCCATCGCCTACAACCTCTACGGAACGGAGGGCCTGATCTGCCCCATGATGGATGCCCGCAGGCAGCAGGTCTACACCGGAATCTATGCCTGGACCAGGGAGGACGGCATTCCCCGCTTCAAGGTCCTCCGCCCCCAGTGCGTCGTCCCGGTCGATGAGATCGCGGCGGACCTCAATGAGCGCGGCAGGGAGGTCATTTTCCTCGGAGACGGCGTCCCCGTCTACAGAGAGGCCCTGGCCGGCCTGATGCAGGTGCCTTTTTCCTTTGCGCCCGCCCACCTGGCCCGCCAGCGCGCCGCCGCGGTGGCGGCTCTGGCCTATGCACTCTGGCAGGACCAGGGACAGGCCTGCATGGTATCCGCGGATGATTTCAGGCCCGAGTACCTCCGCCTGGCCCAGGCCGAGCAGGAACACAGCGAGCGGAGGAACTTTTCCCTGCTCCTGTGAAATGAGAGACTGCTCTCTTATGTTCTGCCTCCGGACTGGGCAGATGACATAAATAAAGTGATCATGCACAAAAAATGCTGAAAAACGGCTGTGGATTTATACGATATGCATGAAATGCACAACATATACCCTTCGGATGTGTTATAATAAATGGGAACCTTTAATGGCAGCAGACCGGCTGGCCTGAGCAGCCGGTTCTGACGTCGGCCTACATTTTTATCAGACAGGAGGGTAATATGAAAAGAAGACTGCAGCAGTTTATCTGCGCACTGGCTGTCCTGTGTCTGGTCGCGGGCTTCGCACCGGTACAGGCCCAGGCCTACGAGAAAAAAGGGGAGTACCGCATCCACACGGTCTCACAAAACAAGTGGGTGACTGATGCCAAGGAAACCGGGGACTATATTAATGTCTATAAGATCAAGGTTCCGGCAGAAGGTTACATCCGCGTGTTTATGAACGATTCGCATTTAACCGAGCACATCCACGGGAATCATATGCCTGATATCGCGTTATATGACTCCTACAAAATCGCCGATGAAAATGTCTATATGACCTGTGCTTTCAGGGATGAGACAAATTGGCTGGCAGTGAAGAAGGGCACCTATTACCTGTCCCCCCGTTATGCAGGGACCAAATTCAGATGGAATTTCCAGAAAAAGTCATCCGGGTCCAACTACTGCATGGCAAAGGCGGAGACGGTGAAGAATGGGAAAAATTCCGTTCTCTACTACGGTTACGGCTACGAATTCTCCAAGTGGTACAAGGTGAAGCTGACGAAGAAGCAGAAGATCAAGGTCTTTGCAAGACCCATGGAATGCAAGCTGGGCAAGCGCAGGAGAAGGGATCCGGGCCCGGGACTGGCCATGGTCATCGTCGACAGCAAGTATAAGAAGGTCGCGACCAGTCATGTCGCATATTATACGGAGATGACAGGCCTTCTCAACAAGGGAACCTATTACATCCGGCTGGAGCGCCTGCCCGAAGAGCCGGGTACTGACGAAGGCTACGCGACCCGTCTGATCTCCTTTACCTGCAAGTGGCAGTAAGATCTGTATATAATAAGCAGACATTGACAAGAGAGAAGGATAATGGTAGTTTGTTGCACAGACTGAAAAAACTGTGACCGCTGGCCCTTCTCCGTGATATCTATCAGAAAAGCAGCTCCCTGCTGCGGCCGGAGGACCGGCCGCGGCAGGGAGTTTCTGCCGGAGCGGCCTGTGGCGGCAATATGGATCGGACTGCCGGCGAAGGAAGTTTCCGGTATTGGCAGACTGGAGACCTTTTCCTGCCGGTCCGCCGGATAACTCGTGGGATACTGCGGATGGAATATTATATTAGAAGAATGCGGGAAGAGGATATTCCCCAGGTCGTGGAGATCGAGAAAGCGGCCTTTTCACGCCCCTGGTCCAGGAGCATATTCAAGGCCACCCTCCTGCTCCCCTATGCCGCCTACTATGTGGCAGTGGAGGGAGACGGGGAGAAGGCCGGGGCCCTGCCGGAGCCCGTGGACGGTCAGGCGGACGGGGGGGATTTCCTGTCGGGGCCTGCGGACGGTCAGGCGGACGGGGCGGATTCCCTGCCGGAGCCTGCGGAAGGCCAGCCGGGCGGAGGGGAGTTTCCGTCTGAGACCATCATCGGGCTCTGCGGCGTCAAGAAGATCTTTGAAGAGGGCGAGATCAGCAATGTGGCTGTCCACCCGGATCACAGGGGACGGGGGATCTCCAGAAAAATGCTGGAAACCCTGATGGAGGAGGCGCAGGCGGACGGAGTGAAGGCCTTTACCCTGGAGGTCCGCGCCGGCAATCAGATCGCGATCCGGCTCTACGAGAGCCTGGGCTTTCGGACAGAGGGGATCCGGCCCCGCTTTTATGACCATCCCGTCGAGGATGGCTTCATCATGTGGAAGAGACCAGCCGGGGACGGGAAGGCCTGATCCGGATGTATTTCTTCATCGCACAATGCCCGTGGCTTCAGCTGCGGGATACGCGCGCAAAAAAAGGAAACCTGCTTCATCGTGGGTACTAGCCCTCGATGAAGAATAAACGCTCCGCAACAAACCGGAGGTTTGCCGGATGCACCCCGCGAGCGGTGTGGAAGATGTTGACATGTCGTTGGAAAACAGGACATGTCAGCCAGCACGCGGGGCGTAAGACTCGCGTGCTGGACTGGAAATGTTTCCGGTGTTTTAAACGGTCAAAAGATTTGTCCGGCTGTTGCAGCCGGTAAGAAAGGTTTTGAAAATATATGATCGATGTCTGTCTGCTCGGTACAGGCGGGATGATGCCCCTGCCCTACCGCTATTTGACCTCCCTGATGCTCCGTTACAACGGAAAGGGGATCATGGTGGACTGCGGCGAGGGGACCCAGGTGGCCCTCCGCAGAAAGGGCTGGAGCCCCAAACCCATTGATGTCATGCTTTTTACCCATTATCACGCGGACCATATCTCGGGCCTCCCGGGTATGCTGCTGACCATGGGAAACGCGGAGCGCACGGAGCCGCTTCTGATGGTGGGTCCCAAGGGGCTCTCCCGCGTAGTCAACAGCCTGCGGGTGATCGCCCCGGAGCTTCCCTTTGAGATCGAGTTTCTCGAGCTGACCGAGCGGGAGCAGGAGATCACCCTGCCCGGCGACAAGGATTTTCATATCCATGCCTTCCGGGTCAACCACAACGTCACCTGCTACGGCTACGCCTTTACCCTGGACCGGGCCGGCCGCTTCGACGCGGACCGGGCCAAGGCGCAGGGGATCCCCCTGAAGCTCTGGAACCGCCTGCAGAAGGGCGAGACCATCGAGACGGAGGAAGGCCTTTTCACACCGGACATGGTCCTGGGGCCGGCCCGCAGGGGCCTGAAGCTGGTCTATACGACGGACACCCGGCCCTGCGACAATATCGTCAAATATGCCGCCGGCGCGGACCTTCTGATCTGCGAGGGCATGTACGGCGAGCCGGACAAGGCGGAAAAGGCGCGGGAGCACAAGCACATGACCTTCAAGGAGGCGGCCATGATCGCGAAAAAGGCCGGCCCGGCCCGGATGTGGCTGACCCACTACAGCCCCTCCCTCAACCACCCGGAGGACTTCATGGATGACGTCCGCAAAATCTTTCCGGCCGGCGTGGCCGCGAAGGACGGCAGGACTATCACCCTGGTCTTTGACAATGAGTGAGAGGCCTCCCGGACGAAAACAGCCCCTCCGGAAGAAGATGCCCATAGATAAACGCCGCGGACAAACCCGTCGCGGATAAACCTGCCGCGGGCAAACTTCGCAGATAAACCTGCCGCGGATAAACCTGCCGCGGGCAAACCTGCAGCGGACAAACTTCGCAGATAAACCCGCCGCAGACAAACTGCAGGTCATGAATGGGCAGAAAACGGATAAATGGTGTATAATGACAAAGGGTCTGTCCCGGGAGGGACGGATCCGGCAGAAAAATACAGATAAGACAAATACTATGACAGAGATAAAAAAAGATGTGACCATCCTTGCGATCGAATCCAGCTGCGACGAGACGGCGGCCTCCGTCGTGGTCGACGGGCGCAGGGTCCTCTCCAATGTGATCTCCTCCCAGATCGATATCCACACCCTCTACGGGGGCGTGGTGCCGGAGATCGCCTCCCGCAAGCACACGGAGCGCGTCACCCAGGTCATCCGCCAGGCGCTTGACGAAGCCGGCAGGAAGCTGGAGGACATGGACGCCATCGCGGTCACCTACGGCCCGGGCTTGGTCGGCCCCCTCCTGATCGGAGTGTCAGCGGCCAAGGGCCTGAGCTTCGCGACCGGGATCCCCCTGATCGGGGTCCACCATATCGAGGGCCATATCAGTGCCAATTACATTGCGGAACCTTCTCTCGAGCCGCCCTTTGCCTGCCTGGTCGTCTCCGGCGGCCACACCCATCTGGTCCTGGTCAGGGATTACGGGGAGTATGAGATCCTGGGCAGGACCCAGGATGACGCGGCCGGCGAGGCCTTCGACAAGGTAGCCCGCGAGATCGGCCTGGGCTATCCCGGCGGCCCCAAGATCGACAAGGCATCCAGAGAGGGAGACCCCCACGCGATCACCTTCCCGCGGGGCAAGGTCAGCGGGTCCCGCTACGACTTCAGCTTCAGCGGCATGAAATCCGCGGTCCTCAACTATCTCAATACCAGCCGCATGAAGGGGATCACTGTAAACGTCCCCGATGTGGCGGCCTCCTTCCAGCAGGCAGTCGTGGACGTCCTGGTCACCCATGCCGGGGACGCCATCGACCAGTACGGCCTGAAAAAATTTGCCCTGGCCGGCGGCGTGGCCTCCAACACAGCCCTGCGGGCCGGCATGAAAAAGATGTGCGAGGACAAGGGCGCGGCCTTTTTCTGTCCGCCTCCCATCCTGTGCACGGACAATGCCGCCATGATCGGCAGCGCCGCCTATTTTGAATACAGAAAGGGCGCCTTCTCCGGCCTCGACCTCAACGCCGTCCCCGGACTGCGCCTGGGGCAGAGATAGGATACAGCCGGACAGTTACCGGAAATTGTAATAATAGTCACATAACAACAGAGCTTGCAGAAACAAGAAATCCGGAATACTTGATGGACTGTAAATCCTGGGAGAATGACCGGTGCGGGCTTCTGGAGTTCTTTTTGAGCGCGGGAAAGGTCCGCCCGGATCGCCGCGCCCCGAAAAGGGCCCAAAAAACGCGAAGGGAATCAATCTTATGGAAAGCAGTAATGTAAAGTGCACCGCAGTCATGCTCGCGGCAGGTATGGGCCTGCGCATGGGAGGGGATATCCGGAAACAATACCTGATGCTGGGCGGCATGCCCATGTTTCTCCATTCCATCAGAACCATGCAGGAGAGTGAATGCATCACGGACATTATCGTGATGGCCCACAGGGATGACGTCGACGTCGTCCGCGGACTCCTGGAGGAATATGGATATACAAAAAAACTCCGGAAGATCGCCGTGGGGGGAAAGGAGAGGGTCCATTCCGTCGCCATCGGCCTCGAGGCCATCGACTGGCCCTGCGACTACGTTTTTATCCACGACTGCGCCAGACCCTTCCTGAACCAGGAGACCATCTACCGCCTCTTTGAGACGGTGCAGAAGACAAACGCCTGCGTTGCGGGCGTGCCTGCCAAGGACACGGTCAAGATCGTGGACGATGACTGCAACGTCCAGA
Organism: Lachnospiraceae bacterium UBA4317; assembly: GCA_002394525.1. The sequence continues at coordinate 8,547 of DGUF01000097.1, forward strand.
AGACACCCAACAGAGCCAGTGTCTGGATCGTCCAGACCCCCCAGGTCTTTTCCCTGGACCTGATCCGCAACGCCCACCGCAAGGCCCTGGCCCAGGAGGAATACCTGGCCTCACAGGGCATTGTCCTGACCGACGACGCCATGGTGGCGGAGCTGGCCGGAGACTGCCGGGTCCGCATGGTCATGGCAGACTACCGCAATATCAAGATCACCACCCCCGAAGACCTGGTCATCGGAGAGGCGTTTTTCGGGTGACAGTTGTTAAATGATAGCTGTTAGCTGTTAGCCATTAGCCATTAGCTGTTAGCTCTGTTTCTGGAAATTTGCATTTAAAAGCTAATAGCTAAAAGCTTAAAGCCAAAAGCTGCCACCCCCCTGCTTGGAGGAGCTATGTCTTTCGCGCATCTTCACGTCCACACGGAGTATTCGCTCCTGGACGGTTCCAATAAGATTTCCGAGTACGTCAGCCGGGTCAGGGACCTGGGCATGACGGCTGCGGCCATTACCGATCACGGCGTCATGTACGGCGTGATCGATTTTTATAAGGCGGCAAAAGCGGCCGGGATCAAGCCCATCATCGGCTGTGAGGTCTACGTGGCGCCCGGCTCCCGCAAAGACCGCGAGGCCAGCCACGGGGAGGACCGCTACTATCACCTGATCCTGCTGGCGGAAAACAATACAGGCTATGCCAACCTCATGAAGATCGTGAGCCGGTCCTTCACGGAGGGCTTTTATTATAAGCCCCGTGTCGACATGGAACTGCTCAGGGAGTTTCATGAGGGCCTGATCGCCTGCTCGGCCTGTCTGGCCGGCGAGGTGGCCAGGGAGATCGTTCGCGGCAATCCCCAGGGAGCCCGGGAGGCGGCCAGGCGCTATCTGGATATATTCGGGGATGGCAATTATTTCCTGGAGCTGCAGGACCACGGCTATCCCGACCAGCAGACGGTCAACGCCGAGCTCCTGCGCATGAGCCGGGAGATGGGGATCCCCCTTGTCGCGACCAATGACTGCCACTACACCTATGCGGAGGACGCGGAGGCCCACGATATCCTCCTCTGCGTCCAGACCGGCAAAAAGCTGGCCGATGAGAACCGCATGCGATATCCCGGCGGCCAGTTCTATGTCAAGAGCGAGGAGGAGATGCGGACCCTCTTCCCCTATGCCCGGCAGGCCCTGGACAACACCCAGCGCATAGCGGACCGCTGCAACGTGGAGATCGAGTTCGGCGTCACCAGACTCCCGCATTTCGATGTGCCGGAGGGATATGATTCCTGGACCTATCTCAACAAGCTCTGCCGGGACGGCATGGAGCGGCGCTGGCCCGGGATCTTCGAGGCAGAAAAAAACAGCCCGGCCGGCAGTCCGGAAAACTCTTCCGGAAAAAGCCCGGAAAGCAGTCCGGAAGACCCTTCCGGAAACAGCCTTGCCGGCAGCATGGAAAACTCTTCCGGAAAAAGCCCGGAAAGCAGTCCGGAAGAGAACCGGGCGGAAGAAAAGGGCGGACCGCGTCTTTTCTCGGGCATGACGGCCGCGGACCTTCTCTCCAGGCTGGACTACGAGCTGGGGACCATCCGCCAGATGGGCTATGTCGACTATTTCCTGATCGTCTGGGACTATATCAATTTTTCCAGGGAGCACGGGATCATGGTCGGGCCCGGGCGCGGGAGCGCTGCGGGATCCATCGTCGCCTACTCACTGGGGATCACCGATATCGACCCCATCCGCTACAACCTCCTCTTTGAGCGTTTCCTCAACCCCGAGCGTGTGTCCATGCCCGATATCGA
>DGUF01000075.1:0-6706 GCA_002394525.1 Lachnospiraceae bacterium UBA4317
CGTTCTATTGCATCTGTCAGAAGATTATATGTGGCAAGATAGGAATTCAATGTCTCCCTGTCGATCTCACCAAGTTCGATCTCACGGAGCCATTTCACATGGACCTGGGTCCATTTGGTACGTTCATATTTGTATCCATGGCGAAGGCAGAAGGCATTGATCTGCTGCTTGAGGCTTTTGACGGTCTGCTTATGGTCATCCCTCATTCGCAGATAATCTCTGACAGCCTCATCATTCTTCGTTGGGACATGTACGGCACTGAAGCCTCCCCTTGCCAGGCATTTTGCTATCAAGAGAGCGTCTCTTTTGTCAGTCTTGATGCGTTTGCCGCCAGGGACTTCCATCGTAGACGGTGCAAGGATCACACATTTTACGCCATTGGCCTCGAGGTCATGGAATAATTTGTAACCCAGGCAGCCTGCTTCATATCCGCAAGTGATAGAAAGCTCGTCGCCGCGAAAACGTTTCTTGAGTTTTTCAATAAATCCAAGAATCTCCTGATAATGAGGATGAACATCCAGAGTGAAAAGCTCATTGACATCACCTTCAAGCAAAGGCTCGACTGCGCATAAAGTATAATTTGTGCTATGGACATCCATCCCGATTTTGATTATTCTATTCATAGTGACCTCCTTTTTGCATGCGGTAATCCCTGCATTCATGGTGTTGTGATATTCACTATGAATTGTAAAGGTAAATCCACGATGCTGCAAACTTGGAGGTCACTTCATATTATCTGTTCACGCCTCCTCGAAGGGCGTGAACATGTAACGCTGCGTTCAGCGATTCCAACGCGCTACAACAATGCGAAGCATTGTTGACGCTTGAACGCCTTTAAACTCGGGTTTTGCGCAAAGAGCGTGCGCAAAACGCCTCGCGTTTCAGGCAGGCTGTAACGATTCTTCCCTGGTGACTCTCTCCGGTATAAAATTTATGACGATAAACAGGAGAAGGGTGTATAATGATAACAGATGCCGGAAGAAATCCGGGCGGAAAAATACATTTCATAGCCCGCTCCACGGAAAGACTGCCGGACTACTGTTGGAAAGGAGCTGTTTACCAATGAAAAGAGGGAGTATGGAGTTCAGAAGGATCCTCACTGCAGGCCTTGTCCTGTCACTGCTGACGGCGTCGGCGACCTGCGTCTATGGATCATCCCCTGACTCAGCCAGGGGAGAAAAGAGAAACTCAGCCGAGATCGGCGGAATCATGGCCGTCGAAGCGGAAAAAGAAGCCGCGGAAAAGAAGGAGTCTGCTGCCGCAGCTGACGCGGCGAAGGATGCAGACGCAGCGAAAGAAGCAGACGCGGCGAACGCATCAAAAGAATCCGACGCAGCGAACGAGGCCGGCACATCAAAAGAAGCCGCAGCCCCCGCTGCTGGTACAGCAGAGAAAGCAGCGGAGAAAACAACCGGGGAATCTGCTGAGAAAGCCGCAGATGGATCGTCAGAGGAAACATCAGAGCCTGCAAAGCCCTCAGAGGCCGAAAACACTGCCGCACAGGAGCCGGAGAAGGAGCCTGAGGCTGATCCCGAGAAGGCGCAGGAGATCAAAAAAGCGGAAGAAGCTTTTCTGAAATTTATCCAGGGCACAGGGACGGTGACCTACCGCAATGACAATGTTTTTGCCAACAGCATCGGGATCTTTGACAAGCTGCAGGACGGCAGAAAATACACCCTGAAGGAGATCCTGGATGTGTTCCAGGAGGTCACGGACCAGCTCAACGGGATCAGCCCGGAAAAGAAGGCGGACATCAAGCCCGTCACTGCGGAGTACGCCTTCCTGGAGGACGGCGTCCAGCCCATGATGGCCCTGCATATCAGGGGAGAACTGGTCGACGAAAGCATCAACATGTACTATGTCATGGAGTACAACCAGTTTTCGGATGAGATCAGCGTGGTCTATGGCAAGGATTTCTGGTCCAGGGGATATTTCCGCGTAAATACCGCGGGCATCGTCACAGAGTACGGGACTGTCAGCGCCTTTGAAAACTACTACAGCTATTTCCAGATCGGAAAGGACGGCAGGGTCAGGCACCTCTACTCCGCCGCCTACGACAACAGGAAGGCGGCGCTCAGCGAGGACCTCAACGAGTGGCTCAAGGACGTCGCTCTGGTGTCCTACGTGATCGGACGGGACCAGAATGACTCCTCGATGGAGATCACGGAGATGACAGACTATTACACCCTCCACGACGGCATGGGAGGAGACTACACCTTCTCAATCGAGCTGGACGGCATGTTCTCGGAGGAAAATCCCGCCTACGCCCTCTACAAGGAGGACAGCATCCAGATCTCCGACAGCATGACTGTCATCAGGGCCATCCTGGGCAGATTTGCCGAGACCGGTGTGACCATGGACTCCTTCTACAGCGGAAAGCCCCAGTGGAAGCCGGTCGGTTAAGACAGGCAGCCTTCCACAAAAAGCATTGTCATATAAATGGCTATATAAATGGCCGGATCAGACTGAGGGTTCCCGCCCGGAACCGGCAGCCTGATCCGGCCATGATTATCTTTTGTCCCCATTCCACGCTCTTTGGGGGACGGAGGAAAGGTCCTGATCGTCTTTTGTTCCATTCCACGCCCTTTGAGGGACAGTGGAATAGACCTGATCATCTTTTGTTCCATTCCACGCCGTTTGGGGAACAGTGGAATGACCATGCTCATCTTTTGACCTGTACAACTTGCGGTACAGAGGTTGATAGATTCGTCAAAATAGGTTAAATTGTATAAAGGCTTTCATTGCAAAGCACTTTTTTTGCGCAAGTTGAACAATTTGGATGGGGAGACCGGAAACCGGGGGGCTGATGAATCACTACGAAGAAGCTGAACTGCAGCAGGAAATGAAACAGGTGGAGAAATATCTGTCAGAATATCTGCAGGACCCCGGTTACGGCGGTGCTGTGGGACAGATCCTGCGGGACATGGAACAGTCCCGCGGTAAGAGGCTCAGGCCCGGACTCCTTCTGATGGCCAGCCGCTACGGCACGGATTTTGAAAAGGCCCGCGACCGCCTCTGTCGCCTCGGAGCCCTGGTGGAACTCGTCCACATGGCCTCCCTCATCCACGATGACATCGTCGATGACGCCCCGCTGCGCCGCGGACTGCCCACCGTCCAGGCCAAGTACGGAAAGGACATGGCCGTCTATGCGGGCGACCTGATCCTGAGCAGGATCGTCCAGAGCCTCTTCCGGGACGGCTTCACCCGCGTCGGCGCCCTCTTCGGCGAAGCTGTGGAATCCATGTGCATGGGAGAACTGGGCCAGATGGACGCCCGCTTCCGCGAGGATGCCACCGTTGACCAGTACATGCACAACATCTATGGCAAGACAGCGGCCCTCTGCCGCCTGGCCTGCCTGGCCGGCGCCGTCGAGAGCGGATGCAGCGGCCAGATCCGTGACCGGCTCGAAGAACTCGGCATCAACTTCGGATACATGTTCCAGATCAGAGATGACCTCCTGGATTTTGTCTCCGACGCCGGACAGGAGGGCAAGCCCACCCAGATTGACTTCCGGGAAGGCATCCTGACCCTCCCCGTCCTCTATACCATGGAGGACGAGACCGCCCGCCCGCAGATCATCGACCTCATCCGGACCGCAAAGGCAGGAAACTTCGGCATGCCCGAGGAAGCCCGCCTCAGAAAACTCGTCTCGGAATCCGGAGGCCTCGCCCGCGCCGCCGCCGACATGGAAATGTACGCGGACCGTGCCCTCCAGGCCATCGCCAGCCTCCCCGACCACGGCGTCAGCCGCGTCTTCCGCAGGCTCCTCAAGACCAAGAGCAAGATCTGAAAGGCACAGCTCCCGCGGGACACCGGGACGTGCTGCAGAAGTATTGGCTGCATAAGCAGACCCGCAAAGTTAAAGGGGTTGTTGCCTGGCTGAACTTTTCAGCTAATGCAACAGCCCCGTTTTCTTTTTTTACAGAAATACCCTGTTCTCCGTTCTCCTCGCGTAATTCTCCTCCAGCATCCGGATATGGGAGAGCATGACCGGATCGTCGAAATATTTGGCATGGACGGGACAGAGCTTTACGCAGGCCTGGCACTTGATGCAGACCCCGGTGACCGTGCGGAAGTCCTCAAAGCTGATGGACCCCATGGGACATGCGCGGGCGCAGATGCCGCAGTCCGTGCATGCCTCCGTGGTCTTCGGCCTGGCCTTGAGGAAATTGGCCGGGCTCCCGTCTGCCTGGAGTGGCCGGTAATAACCGGGAACCGGATCGATGCCGTCCACCTGGACCGGCGCCGGAACCTGCGCCATCCCGTCATGGGGACCCGCCTCGATCGCGGCCGCCTTTTGGGCCACATCCAGGGCAAACTGACAGATTTCCTGAAAATCACTCTCATTCGGCCGGCCTCCGGCCAGCTTGTCCGACATGACATGCTCCGAGACAAAGGCCGCCCCCGCGATCGTGTGGAAGCCGTGCTGCTCCAGCTCGATCCGCAGCTCGATCAGGGCATTGTCGAAGCTCCTGTTGCCGAAGGTCACCACCGGCACAGCCAGCGCCCCGTTCCCTACAAAAATCGACTGCACTGCGGGCAGGATCTTGTTGGGGATCCGCCCGGCGTAGACCGGAATGCCGAAGACCACCAGGTCCCCCTCGCCGAAGCGGTAAATATGGTGCCGGAACTGCGGCAGGGTAATGTCGATGATCTCGACCGGAAGCCCATCCTTACTGGCGATCGTCCCCGCGATCGCCGACACGATCTTTTTCGCGTTCCCCGTGGGACTGAAACAAACCGCAGCTACTTTTTTTATTTTCATTTAGACCTCCTCTTTTTTGACAATTTACCCGCCGCATGTACGTGGCTACAGCCATGAGTCAGGCACATGACTTCAGCCATGGGTCATGCACGTGGCTACAGCCATAAGTCAGGCACATGGCTTCAGCCATGAGTCATGCATGTGACAGGGTGACGAGGGTGTTCCGGCGGGACAGAAGCTCTGCCGCACGAAACCCTCTCCCGGCTGAACGACCACCCGAATGCCCGGACGGAGCGCGATAAGGCACACTGCTGTTTACTATAATGATAACACGGATAAATCCTGATTTCTGTTGAAAAAAAGGACAGGGAGACAAACCAAAAATTGATGGATCTCCGCGCGACTGTTCAGCCGTTTATGGCGGCCGGCAGTTCCGGATCCTCCCGCACAGCCATCAGCCAGGCCATGATATGAATGGGCTGCTGGAACTGACCCGTGCGGATCCGTTCCTCGACCTCCGCCGGTGTCAGCCTCTCCAGCTGCAGAAATTCCGTGTCATCCGTGTGCCGGTCCCGCGTGCGGCGGCAGTTGACGGCCCGGAAAATGAAAGCATAATTGTCCGCGATCGTCGGATTGGACGGCACCATGATCATATGATGCCACTCCCCGCTCGTATAGCCGGTCTCCTCCTCCAGCTCGCGCTTCGCCGCGGTCAGCGCCTCCTCCGGAGTCGCCAGCGCATGCTCACTGGTCAGCTTCTCATCCATTTCCGGATGCTCGATCCCGCCCGCCGTGAATTCCGTCGTCACCTGCCGGATCCCGTGCCGGTACTGACGCACACAGAGAAACCGCCCCTCCTCGTCAGAGGCGACGATCACCGCATAGCTCCTCCGCGTATAATTATAATAAGGGGAAAAAGTGGACCCGTCCGGCATCCGGTACTCAACCTTCCGCAGATCGATCCACCGATCCTGAATGACATGCTCGATCTGGACAGGCTCCCACACCAGGTTTTTCTCATCCTCTTTATTGATCATTGAAGCACCTCCTGCGAGTGAGATTGCGGGACTGTATCAGTGTGACAGGGGGACAGGGGGACAGGTGTGACACGAAAGCACCAGATTCATTTCTGTCAAACTCGACATCATACAAGCCTCCTGAGATTATGCTATCTCCCGACATCTTACCACAGAAATAGAGATTTTTTCACTGCGGAAGCACGAAAATGACTTCTTTGTAGCTTAGTTCTTTGTCGCAGTGGTGACCTTTTTCTATTTTGCCGTCTTTGTCGCTTCGCCTCCCGGAAAAAGTGGTGACCTTTTTCTATTCTGCTGCCTCGGTCGCTTCGCCTCCCGGAAAAAGTGGTGACTTTTTTCTATTTTGCCGCTTCGGTCGCTTCGCCTCCCGGAAAAAGTGGTGACCTTTTTCTATTCTGCCGCTTCGGTCGCTTCGCCTTTCGGAAAAATGCGTGACCTTTCGATTTTTCGGCTCTTATGTCGCTTCACTTTCCAGGGACATGGGTGACCTTTTGCTTTTGGGGCCCTTTTGTCGCTTCGCCTTTCGGAAAAATGCATGACCTTTCCCCCCATATGACATCTCCGTCACTTTACTTCCCGGAAAGATGCGTGACCTCTTGCCAATCAAGCCTTCCGGGCGCTATGGATTCCCCTGCGCAGTGGTGATCTTTCCCCATATGCCGCCTTAGTCGCTCAGCTTCCCGGGGACATGTACAGCATGACGATGGGTCAGAGGGTGCGACAAGGAAAGGGGCGTTCTTCCACAGTGCCGTGACAGAGTGCCCGCCCTCAATCCACTTCCTCCAGTCTTTTACAGAGTGTCTGCCCAAAGCTCGCTTCCTTCAGTCTTTTATAGAGCTTCAAATTGTTGTATCATAGATGTCTGGGCACAAAGTATTATTGATCTTATCAGGACTGCAGTACAGCGGGACTGCAAAAAAGACAATACTGTAATACAAGCGAATCAAACCAGAGCAGACCGAAC
>DGUF01000075.1:6829-8950 GCA_002394525.1 Lachnospiraceae bacterium UBA4317
AACCAGAGCAGACCGAACCAGACGGAACCAAACCGAATCGAACCATACTAAACCGAACCATACCGAATCAAATCCAATCCATCCGGAAATATATCTGAAAACCAATATTTTCAGCAGAGGAAACAGATGCAGAAACAAATGCAAGAACAAATGCAGAAAATGATGCAGGAACAAACGCCGGAACAGATGCCGAAACAATCACGGCAATCACGGAAACAAGTACTGAAAACACAAGCCCCGAGGAAACCCGCAAAGCGCGTGAGCCCGGCGAAGAAAAAGCTGGCTCTCGAGGTGATTGACCGCTTGAAAAAGGAATATCCGGTCGCGGAGTGCACGCTGGACTATGAAAACGCCTGGCAGCTGCTTGTGAGCGTGCGCCTGGCTGCCCAGTGCACGGATGCCCGCGTCGACCAGATCACCCCCCTGCTCTATGAAAAGTACCCGGACGTGGCGGCCCTTGCGGCGGCGGAGCCGGAGGAGATCGAGGAGATCGTGCGCCCCTGCGGACTGGGCCGGAGCAAGGCCCGTGACATCAGCGCCTGCATGCGCGTCCTCCATGAAAAATATGACGACCATGTGCCGGAGACCTTCGAGGAACTCCTGGCCCTTCCGGGCGTGGGCCGCAAGAGCGCAAACCTCATCATGGGCGACGTGTTCGGAAAACCCGCGATCGTGACCGACACCCACTGCATCCGCCTCTGCAATCTGATCGGCCTTGTCGACGACATCAAAGAGCCCGCAAAGGTGGAGCGCGAACTCTGGAAGATCATCCCCCCCGAAGAGGGAAACGACCTCTGCCACCGCTTCGTCCATCACGGCCGCGCCGTCTGCATAGCCCGCAGACCCCAATGCGGGATCTGCTGCCTGAAGGATATCTGCCTGCATGGGAAGAAAATCTGACTGGAAATCAGAGTAGTGATGAGTTCTTGTGACGGAGCTGTTGTGACGGAGTTGTTGCGACGAAGTTGCAATGACGGAGTTGCTCTGGCGGAGTTGTTGTGACGGGAGCCGCTCGGGCTGCCGTAGAGCCGGAAACTGGAGATTTTGAACATGAAAAAAATGATCGACTACCTGGATGCGGACAAAGACCGGGTCATGTCCGGCCTGCAGGGCGCGGCGACGCCGGAGGCGGCTCAGCAGATCCTGGAGAAGGAGGCGGACCGCCTGCTCCTGCAGTATAATGAAGAGTGCGCCAGCGTGCGGGTGCGCGACGCGGCGGCCGGCATGATGCAGGCCGTGCGGTCCAGCATCCCCCTGCTGGATTCCATGGGAGAGGCCAGGGTCTGGAGGCGCGAGGGAACCGCAGGCAGCGGTGCCGGCGCCGCGCAGACAGGAAAAAAGGCCGGCATGTCCGTGATCCTGCTGGGAATCGGCGCCGTCCTTTCCGCGGCCGCCTTCCTCGCGCCCGCCCTCATGTCAGGCGGCGCGGTCCCTTTTGCGGCCCTGCTGAAATGGATCCTGCTGCCCGTTGCCGGCGGAGCCTGCCTGTATCTTGCCGGCAGGTCGGCCGGTAAAAATGTGAGCGTCAGGATCGGGACAGATCCCTCCAGGGGCCCCGCGGCGGAGCGGATCGAGATCCTGATCGACCCCGAAAAGCTGTGGAGCTCCCTGCGGGGCGCTATGATGGTTGTCGACCGGCACCTGGAAATGACCCGGGAGGAGGAGACGAACGATCTCCGCAAAAATCAATTGACAACCGGCAAAAACGGAGCCGGCATCACCGGAGAGGAGGTCGAGCTCTTTGCCGGCCTGCTGGAAATGGCGGATGCCGACAATCCCCAGATGTCAGCGGATATCCGCTACTACCTGCACCGCAGAGGCGTCGACGTAATCGAATGGTCCGACCAGTACGCCGCCTGGTTCGAGATGCTGCCCTCCATGTCCGCAGGGAAAGACACAGGGACAGCCGGAACCGTGACCGTCCGGCCTGCCCTTGCCCAGCAGGGCAGACTTTTGAAAAAAGGCCTGGCCGTGCGCTGAGAATTGTCCGTTGCCGCAAACGGCAGTAAGAATCCGGCGGCACCGTACGTAGACCTGCACTGTCCGGTGAGGAAATAAAAATGGAACGATATTTCGGATTTGACCTGGGCGACGCGGAGAGCGCCGTCACCAGTTTAAAAA
>DGUF01000101.1:0-286 GCA_002394525.1 Lachnospiraceae bacterium UBA4317
GCGTCTGCTCCGGGCGGGCAATGTCCGAACTCGCATCCCGTGTTGAAGACACGGTCTGCTCAGACATGCGGACAACAATTTCCCGGCTGTGAGAGCCGGGAAATTGACCCGCCCTCCCGCATCCGCTTCGCCAGGCAGTTCCAGCGCTCATCACATCATGTCCGCCGGGATGGATCCGTATTCGGCCCTGACTCCCGCTCCCCCGGCAAACCTTCTTTTTTTTGCCTTCCGCGGCATGCCGCTCGCAAGAGCGGCAACGCAACGCGATCACAGGTGCCTGGGCCCG
>DGUF01000101.1:348-7450 GCA_002394525.1 Lachnospiraceae bacterium UBA4317
GGGCCCGCGGCACAGGCACCGGAGTAAAAAAAACGCTATCGAGCGTTTTTTTTTACTCTTTTTTCTAAGTTATGTCTAAGGATGCACTGCTAAGATAGGTTCAGTCACAGAGATAAAAGAACAGCAGCAAACAGAAAAAGAAAGATCTGAAGCGTGATATTCCAGGCAGCATTTGGAAAGGACGGATATTTAGAGATGAAGGCAAATGAACTCAGAAAGAAATTCAGGATCGTGATCACCGGGATGGCGTTGGCAGCGCTCGTGGCCACAACAGCGGCCTGTGGCTCACAGTCATCAGCGGTGGCCGGCGGCAGTGAAGTGTCGGCGGAGCAGGAAAATACAGGTACAGCGCAGGAAGCAGCGGCGGCGGAAGCCAAAGACAGCGCAGGGGCAGAGGCTGCAGACAGCATTGAGTCAGGGAATACGGCCGGAGAGGCCGCGGCAGAAGCGGGAGCAGCCGCAGAGGCAGGGGATGCCGCAGAGACGGGATCGTCTGCAGCGGCGGGTGCCGCTGTGGAAGCCGGGACCGGGCCTGCGAAGGAGTCGGTCGAGATCAGTGAGACCATCGAGAACTCGGAGGCCGGCGGTCATGCCATCCTGGCTGACGGGGAGGAGGTTTCCTATGCCAATACGGCCGTGACCAAGACCGGTGACTCCGACCAGGGCGATGAGGCGGATTTCTACGGGGATAACGCGGCAGTCTTCGCGACCAACGGCGGGACCCTGAATCTGTCCGACATGGTCGTTGAGACCAATGGCACCCATGCCAACGGCGTGTTCAGCTACGGCGAGGGGACGACCGTCAATATCTCCGATTCCTATATCGAGACCAGCGGCAACTGCTCCGGCGGCCTGATGACTACAGGCGGCGGGACCATGAACGCTGAGAACCTGACCATCACGACCAGCGGCAACTCCTCGGCGGCGATCCGGTCCGACCGGGGCGGCGGCACGGTCACGGTGACCGGCGGGACCTATACGACCAGCGGGACAGGATCTCCGGTCATCTATTCCACGGCGGATATCACAGTCAACGACGCACAGCTCGAGTCCACGGCCTCCCAGGGGGTCGTCGTGGAGGGCCAAAACTCCGTGACCCTCAACAATGTAGATCTTGTGGCGGATAATAATACCAAGAACGGAGACAAGTCCGACTATTATCAGGCGGTCATGATCTATCAGTCCATGTCCGGCGATGCGGCGGAGGGAACATCTTCCTTTACGATGAACGGCGGGACCCTGACCAATGCCAATGGAGATATTTTCTTTGTCAATAATACCGCGACGACGATCGACCTGAGCGGGGCGGAGATCGTCAACAATGGAGACGGCGTCTTCCTGCGGGCGGAGGCGGCCGGCTGGGGCAGTGAGGGCTCCAACGGCGGCCATGTCAACATGACGGCCTCGGCCCAGAAGATCAACGGTGATATGGTCGTCGACGAGATATCTGAGCTGAACCTGTATCTGAAAGAGGCCTCCACCTTCACGGGAGCCGTCAACAGTGACGGGGCAGCGGGCAGTGTCTATGTGGAAATCGAGGACGGATCCAAATGGGTCCTGACCGGAGATTCCTATATCACCGGTCTGACTTGCTCCGCGGATGCGATCGATCTGAACGGATATACCCTGCATGTGGGAGATGAGACTTACGAGGCCGGGACGGCTTCGACCGGCCAGGCGATCGAATTTACCCTCTCCTCAGGCAGCGGAGACGGCATGGGAGGTCCCGGAGGGGCTCCTGACGGAAACGGAATGGGCCCCGGCGGAAACAATGGTTCCGAACCTCCCGCGAAGCCTGACGAAAACGGAATGGGCCCCGGCGGAAACAATGGTTCCGAGCCTCCCGCGAAGCCCGACGGAAACGGAATGGGTCCCGGAGGGAACAATGGCTCCGAGCCTCCTGCCAAGCCGGATGGAAGCAGCTCCGGATCTACAGCGCAGACAGAGAGCGCTGTATCGGAGGAGCAGTAAAGGAGTATAGTTGCAGAACCTTTGAATTGCGAGATGAACTGCGCTGTGCCCCAAATAATATATACAGTTTTTGTGAGGACAGAAAAGTCTTGCAGCAAATGAAAAAGCAGGTTATCATAGTACTGGAAACTGGTACTATTATAACCTGCTTTTTGTACTGATTTAGTCGGAAAATAATATTTGAAAGGGGCCGCTTTATATGCCATCAAAAGAGAAGCTCATGAGAAAGCTGTTCCAGAAAAGACTACCACGTAATTTCACCAAACAGGAGTTGGCAGCGCTCCTTTCGCAATGTGGATGCCTCATGGGAAAAGGCGGACGGGGATCCGGGATTCGTTTTTTTCACGAACGGACAGAAAGGATTCTTGCATTTGACGAACCGCATCCGGGAAATGAATTATATCCGTATCAAGTGAAGATGGTCAGGCAATTTCTGATAGAGGTTGGAGAATACAGGGAGGATTAAGCTATGATGGAGTACAGGGGATATCATGCCTGGATCAGATATTCAGATGAGGACAGAATGTTCGTAGGAGAGGTATTTGGAATTAATGACAGACTGGGCTTTCATGGGACTTCTGTGGAAGAACTGGAAAAGACATTCCACCAGGCTGTAGATAATTATCTGGAGATGTGTAAGGAGTTCGGAAAAGAGCCTGAGAAGGAGTATAAGGGGAAATTCAATGTGAGGATTCCTCCCATGCTGCACAGGGCCGCCGCTTATTATGCAAAGCAGCAGGAAATGTCCCTGAATGAGTTTGTGATCGTGGCGATCCGGAATGAATGTACCAGGATGGGTATGCAGGCGTGAAAAGGCGGTACAGGAACCGTCAGGATTTTTTCTGCACAAAGGTGAGTTCATGGAAAGTGTCATAAAAAGAGGCTTTTACTGAAAAACAGGGCCCGGACAGGCAGTCAGCCTTCCCGGGCCCTGTTTTTTCAGGCAGTTTTTTACACGTCAAAGGTTCGGGTCGTGCCGAACTTGGTGGTCTGTGTGACGTTGTTGAGCTTGTAGCCCGCGTCGACGAGGATCTGGACCATGCTTTTGACGGAGATCTCTCCGGTCGCCTTGACGACGCACTCGGTGCCGCGGCCCTTGGTGTGGTAGACGGCCAGGGCCTCCATGTTGGCCTCGTTGTCGGCCAGGAGCTGGGCGATGCCGGCGAAGAAGCCGGGGCGGTCGTCGCACTGGAAGACGAAGCGGGTGCCCTGGTGCTTGTAGCCGAGCAGGTCGGTGAAGGCCTGGAAGATGTCCTTCTCGGTGATGATGCCGAGGACGCGGGAGTCCTCATCAATGACAGGGAGGACGGAGATGCCCTCGTCGAGCATCTTCTGGGCGGCTTCTTCGATAAAGGCTTCGGGACCGATGGTCTTGACGTCTTTGAGCATGATGTCTTTGACCCTGGTCTTGCTCAGCAGGTAGTTGAGCTCATAGATGGACAGGGAGGTGGCGTTGGCGCCGCTGGCCTCGGTCACAAGGCCTCCGGTCACGAGGCCGATGAGCTGTCCTTTGTCATTGACGATGGGCAGGCGGTGGAAGTGTCCCTTGGACATGATATCCACGGCCTTGGAGATCTTGACGTCATCTGTGATCGTGATCGGGTCTTTGGTCATATGGTCTTTTACGTACATAAAATCCCTCCTGCTTTATTCGTTTAAGATGAGCAGCTGCTCGTCATGCGGGCCGCAGAATGAATGGCGGTCCTTCGTGTTGACATCTCTTGTTATCTCTGATCTTTACTGATCTTCACTGATGTGCGGGGGCTGCGGTCAGCACTTTCGCGCATCAGTGTGACAGGGTGCCTGGCCCCTTGTCACACAGGCTCCTTGACACAGGCTCCCTGACAGACACATCCGGGTCCGGGGATGGCTGAATGAGTCAGGCCTGTCCGGATTCGGTCCGTCTTTCCTGCCAGCATCAGCGGCAGCCAAAGAAGAGGAAAGGCGTCAGGGGTCAGCCAAAGAGGATAGGCGTCTGGGGGTCAGCCTCCCAGGTAGGCCTTGCGGACGCGTTCGTCTCTGGCCAGGCCTTCGCCGGTGCCCTCGAGGGTGATCCGGCCGGTCTCCAGGACGTAGGCCCTGTTGGCGATGGCCAAGGCGCGCTTGGCGTTCTGTTCGACCAGCAGGATGGTGGTGCCTTTTTTGTTGATCTCCTCGATGATCTGGAAGATCTCCGAGACCAGGAGGGGAGAGAGGCCCATGGAGGGCTCGTCCAGCAGCAGGATGGAGGGCTTTGCCATCAGGGCGCGGCCCATGGCCAGCATCTGCTGTTCACCGCCGGAGAGTGTGCCGGCGGCCTGGGTGCGGCGCTCGCCCAGACGGGGGAAGGTCTGGTAGACATCTTCGATCCCCTTGGCGATCTCGCCCTGGTCCTTGCGGAGGTAGGCGCCGAGGATGAGGTTTTCCTCGACGGTCTGCTGGGCGAAGACGCGGCGGCCCTCCGGGACCTGAGCCAGGCCCAGGCTGACGATCTTGTGGGCGGGGATCTTTGTGAGCTCCTGGCCGTCCAGGGTGATGCTGCCCTCGGCTGCCTTGATCAGGCCGGAGATGGCATGCATGGTGGTCGTCTTGCCGGCGCCGTTGGCGCCGATCAGGGTCACGATCTCGCCGTCGCGGACCTCAAAGGAGATGCCCTTGATCGCCTCGATCATGCCGTAGCGGACTTTCAGGTTTTCTACTTTCAGCATATATCTATCCTCTTGACGAACTTTGGCTTTTGGAAAAACAAGGTGTCTTTCAAAAAAGCAATGTGCTTTTCAAAAATCAGAGTGTCTTTCAAAAGGCAAAGTGCTTTTCAAAAATCAGAGTGTCTTTCAAAAAGGCAAAAGTGCTTTTCAAAAATCAGATTGTATTTCGAAATATCAAATTGGTTTTTCAAAAAACAAATTGTTTTTGACAAATCAAATTGCAGGTCTGTGGTTTGTCTGTTTCCGGCGCTTTCGTGTGACACAGTGCCTGTCCCCCTGTCACACCCTTGGCTCATCAGTCTCCAAGGTAGGCCTTGATGACTTCGG
Organism: Lachnospiraceae bacterium UBA4317; assembly: GCA_002394525.1. Next base: position 5,334 of record DGUF01000101.1, read on the forward strand.
GGTTGGCCTGGATCTCGGCGGGGAGGCCCTGGGCCAGGAGCATGCCGTAGTTGAGCACGTAGATGCGCTCGCAGATGCCCATGACCAGCTGCATGTCGTGCTCGATGAGGAGGACGGCGATCTCGAAGTGGTCGCGGACAAAGCGGATCATCCGCATCAGGTCCTCGGTCTCCTGGGGGTTCATGCCGGCGGCGGGTTCGTCGAGGAGCAGGAGCTTGGGCTCGGTCGCCATGGCGCGGGCGATCTCCAGGCGGCGCTGGGCGCCGTAGGGGAGGTTGCCGGCTGTGACCTCGGCGTACTCACCCAGTTCCATGATTTCCAGGAGCTCCCTGGATTTGCCCTCGATCTCGCGCTCCCTGGCATAGTAGCCGGGGAGGCGGAAGACGGCCTCGACGGGGGAGTAGCGGATATTGTTGTGGTAGGCGGTCCGGACGTTGTCCAGGACGGTCAGGTTGTTGAAGAGACGGATGTTCTGGAAGGTCCTGGCGATGCCGGCCTTGTTGATGTCCACGACGGTCTTGCCGGCGGTGTCCTTGCCGTCAAACAGGATGGTGCCCCGCGTGGGGGTGTAGACCTTGGTCAGCAGGTTGAAGACGGTGGTCTTGCCTGCGCCGTTGGGGCCGATGAGTCCTACGATCTCTTTATTGTAAATAGCCAGATCCAGGTCGTTGACGGCGGTCAGGCCGCCGAAGTCGATGCCCAGCTCTTTGACTTCCAGAATGGGAGTTTCGTTCTTGTTCATATCTTCCTCTTTTTTTCAGCGGATGCTCTGATCCGGGAATTTTTGACCCGGGGGACTTTTCAGAGTGTCGTCATCAGGTCCGTCCTGCGGATCATTTGTCCATCCGGTCAGGCGGTCTTTTTCTTGCGCAGGGTCTCGAATCTGATCCGCAGGGCTTCGTTGTTGGTGATGAGCATGATCAGGATCAGGATCACGGCGTAGATCAGCATGCGGTAATCCTGCAGGCCGCGCAGCAGCTGCGGCAGAAGGAAGAGGATGACGGTGGAGATCAGGGTGCCGTTGAAGTTTCCGAGACCGCCCAGGACCACGTAGACCAGGATCAGGATCGAGGTGTTGTAGTCAAACTTGCTGGCGACCATGGTGGAGTAGTTGAGGCCGTAGAGGGCGCCCGCGGCGCCGGCCAGGGCTGCGGAGATGACGAAGGCCATCATCTTGGTGTTGGCGATATTGATGCCGATCGACTCCGCGGCGATCCTGTTGTCGCGGGCCGCCATGATGGCGCGGCCGCTGCGGGAGTAGATCAGGTTGTAGACGATGACAAGGGCAAAGATGACCAGGAGGGTGCCGGCGGTGAAGTTGGCGATGCGCTCGGTGCCAGTGGCGCCCATGGGGCCGTTGATCAGGAATTTCCCTCCTTCGCCCAGTTCAAATTTTGCTTCGACGAAGCTGAACTTGAGACCGCTGCTGTCGAGTCCGACATAGAGGTTCATGATCAGGTTCATGACGATCTGGCCGAAGGCCAGGGTGACGATGGCCAGGTAGTCGCCCTGGAGCTTGAGGACCGGGATGCCGATCAGGAAGCCGACGAGGGCGGTCAGGAGCGTCCCGACCAGGATGGCGATGATCAGACGGGGGATGGCGGGCATGCTGCCGGCGAGGAAGCCGGAGACGCAGACGCCGGAGAAGGCGCCGACGGCCATGAAGCCAGCCTGGCCCAGATTGAGCTCACCGGATACGCCGACATTGAGGTTGAGGCCGATCGCGGCGACCAGGTAGCAGGTCGCGGGGACCAGAAGGCCCGTAAAAAGATTGGACAGATTTCCTGTCCGCAGCATGGCTTCGAGGATGATGTAGGCGGCGATGACCATCGTGTAGGAGATCGTCCGCGAGCGATGCCGTTTATTCAGAAGATAACCGAAAATTCCTTGATTATTTTTCATGTTCATACTCTCCATAGGAACTGCAGCAGAATCAGCTGCCTGCTTTGCGCAGAATGAATTGCGGATTTTTTCCCTGCAGGTCCTCAGACTTTCTCACTGAGTTTCTTTCCCAGAAGGCCGGTCGGCTTCACCAGAAGGATGACGATCAGGACGCCGAAGACGATGACATCGGACAGCTGGGTGGAAATATAGGCCTTGGAGAGAATTTCGATGAT
>DGUF01000101.1:7576-20002 GCA_002394525.1 Lachnospiraceae bacterium UBA4317
GCGGTGAAGGCCTTGATGCCGGGCATGGAGCCCAGGGTGGGCGTGACGGTGGGGTAGTTGGCGCAGAGCAGGACGGAGGCGATGGCCGCCAGTCCGGAGCCGATCGCGAAGGTCAGGGAAATGATCTGGTTGACATTGATCCCCATCAGCTGCGCGGCGCCCTTGTCCTCGGAACAGGCCCGCATGGCGCTGCCGGTCTTGGTCCGGTTGATGAACAGGGTCAGGCAGATCATGACCACGATGCAGGTCGCGATGGTCAGGAGGGTCAGATAGGCGATCGACAGGCCTCCGATCGTCAGCGTGCCGGTGGAAATGATAGCCGGAAACATCTTGGGAGAAGCGCTCCAGAGAAGCTGGGCCCCGTTCTGCAGGAAATAGCTGACGCCGATCGCCGTGATCAGGACGGACAGGCTGGAGGCCTGGCGCAGCGGCTTGTAGGCCAGCCGCTCGATGACCACACCCAGGACGGTGCAGAAGACGATGGCCAGGAGGATCCCCGGCAGCAGGGGCAGGTTGAATTTGGTGAGCGCAAAGAAAGCGATGTAGGCGCCGACCATGATGACGTCGCCGTGGGCGAAATTGAGCATCTTGGCGATGCCGTAGACCATGGTATAACCGAGAGCGATGATCGCGTAGACACTCCCCAGTCCCAGGCCGGTTACCAGATTGGACAGAAATCTCATTGTTACTCAGTTCCCCTCTTTCAGATATGGTAGAAATAGATTTTCATACTGCCGGCATTCCGGCCGGATCCGGCGGGAAGCGGCAGGCATGTGCACAAAAACGGGGGTGCACAGACCCGATTAGGGACTATTATAGCACGTTCGGGGCGCATGGAAAAATGCTATATGAAAAAAGAACGAAAAATCCTGTCGATACAAGATTTTTCGTTCCGGTGGACAGTGTAAAAAAACGTCCGGCTCCCCGCAGGGAGCCGGACGCCGGTGTCCGTCGGACTAAAATATGAAAGAGCGGCCGGGATTATTCCGCGGCGGGAACGTAGATGCCGTTCTCGATGATCATGGCCTTGGGAGCCTTGGTGACTTCGCCGTTCTCGTTCCAGGTCATATCGGAGCCGGTCAGGCCGTTGAAGGTCATGGAGGTGAACTGCTCGACCATCTTTGCGCAGATGTCGGCGTTGCTCATGTCGGCTGTGATGCCGGCAGCCTCGCAGGCCTGGGCCATGGCGTAGATGCAGTCATAGGCGTCAGCGGCGAACTGGTTGGGGACCTCGCCGTTGGCGCGGGCCTTGTAGTTCTCTACGAAGGTCTTGGTCTGCTCGTCCTCTGCGGTGGCGACGAAGGGGGTCAGCAGGTAGACGCCCTCAGCCAGGGAGGTGTCAAAGCCTTCCACGCCCAGGATGCCGTCCATGCCGTCGACACCGAAGAAGGTGGGCTTGTAGCCCATGGTGTTGGCCTGGGTCAGGATCTGGGAAGCGGGAGTGTAGTAGATGGGGAGGAAGAGGAGGTCAGCGCCTGCCGCCTGTGCGTCAGCCAGCTGGACGTTGAAGTCGCTCTCTTCGCCCTTGAAGGTGCCTTCATAGACGATCTCGAGACCATCGGTTTCAGCCTGAGCCTTGAAGGTATCGAAGATGCCCTTGGAATAGGGATCGTCGTTTTTGTAGATGACCGCGATCTTGGAGCCGAGGTCGGGGTGGGCTGCGATGTAGGTCGCGCTTCCGGAACCCTGGTTGGGATCGGAGAAGCACATCTGGAAGACGTTGCCGTAGGCGCCGGTCTGACCTTCACCGTCTGTGTAGATGACGGAGGGGCTGGAACCCGAAGGGGTGATCGCGAAGGTCTGGTCCTCCTGATAGAGAGGGGAAACCGCTGCGCCGGGAGCGGATGTGACGGTCGCCAGAGAGATCTGCATGCCGCCGTCCTTCAGGGTGCCGTAGGCGGTCGCCGCCTCCTCGGCATCGTGCTTGTCGTCTTCAAACTGCAGGGAGAACTGGACGCCGCCCTTTGCGTTGATTTCTTCAACTGCCATCTCTGCAGCAACTTTAACAGCATTGCCGTATACAGCCGCGGAGCCGGTCAGAGGACCGCTGCCGCCGATTTTGATGGCGCCGTCAGCAGCTGCTCCGCTCTGGGATGCAGCTGCTGTAGAATCGGAACTGCTGCTTGCAGAGCCGCCGCCGCAGGCTGCGAGGGACACTGCCATGCATGCAGTCATGGCAACTACCAGAGTTGTTTTCCAAAACTTTTTCATAACATGTTACCTCCTGTTGGAATGGATATTCATATACCGGCAACTGGATATTATACGATTTTTATTCAGTCCCCGGTATTAACGGATATTATAATGCTATTTTTTATTCATAGCAACCGTAAAAGAGAGAATAGATGAATGCCTTCCCGCCGGTCTGACCACCTTCCGGCTGCAAGAGAATGCTGTTGACCGCGGGCCGATACGCCGCGTCAGGGTGGCTGCGATACAGGAGATCAGGGGAACCGGATTGCGTGTTCACGCTTCCTGCAGGACGGCAACAGCTTCGTAGGGCCGCAGGATGCGGTAGTAGTTGGTGCTCTCGACATCCCGGTACTGGGCGATGGAGCTGTCGCAGGTGTGGCGTCACATGTCCGCGCATTTCGAGAGACGCGGACGGGGGCGCGGACAATGGGGGACGCGGACAGATGACCCGGCGGGAAAAAACGCCGTTTTTCAGTCTGGTTCCAGGTGGTGGGCCGGCTCGCTGTCGCGGGTGAGGGGCCGGATCGTATAGCCGTTGTCCAGCAGCCAGGGGATCAGATATTCCATGGCATTGACGGTGTATTCCTTGGTGTCGTGGCAGAGGACGACGGATTCATCGAAGCCGCTGATGCCGGAGGTGATCCGGGAGATGACCATGGCGCTGTCGCCCTCCGCGGCGCCGTCTCCGCTGGAGACATTCCAGTCAAAGTACTGAAAGCCCTTTTTCTGGGTCTGGTTGACCAGGGTCTGCATGATATCGGGTTTCTGCCAGGTGCCCATGGAGTTTGAGCTGCCGCCTGCGAAGCGCATGAGGTCGGTCGGGTGGCCCGTCTGCCGGACGATGATCTTCTGCATGGCGTTGTTGTCCTTCCAGAAGGCATCGGTGGAGGCATAGATCTTGTCAAAATCGTGGCTCTGGGTGTGGATCCCGATGCTGTGCCCGGCCTCGTATTCCTTTTTGATCATGTCCTCGTAGGCCGGGAAGGCCCCTGTGACAAAAAAGGTCACGTGGACGTCGTTGCGGCGGAGGATGTCCAGCAGCCGTTCCGTGTACTTGCCGGGGCCGTCGTCAAAGGTCAGGTAGACGGTCTTGCCGGACCCGGAGGCAGCGCTGTCCCCGTCCGGAAAGCTTTCCCGCATGCCTGCCAGGTCCTCCGCGGAGACGCTGCCCTCATTGATATTGGCGGAGACCTCCGCATAGGGGATGCGGCGGACAGCCACCGTGGAATTGCCCGCCTTGTCGCTGACCGTGTAGCGGATCTCGTCTCCGTCGACAGACTGCTTCACCTGGTCCGTCAGGTCGCCGTCCCTGTCGTCGGTGGCGGTCCAGCCCTCCTCCTCATATTCCTGGCCCGGCCAGACTACGTAGTCCGGGTCGGACTCCAGTGTGATGACGGGCGGAACGGTGTCCTTGCCGGCTTTTTTCAGGAGCGGGATCAGGATCCCCCGCACGACCACGACCAGGAGGAAGACCAGGGCCAGGCCGGCGGCGGCACGCAGGAGCAGGCGGGGCCCGTCGGGGGCAGACCGGCGCGCGGACCTGCGGCTTCGCCTGTTTGCGGAGCCCTGCCTGGTGGATCTTTTTGCAACGGGACGCCCTGCATCGGTTTTCCTTGCATCGGATCTCCTTGCACCTGTTCTCTTTGCATCAGTTCCCGCTGCACTGGTCCCATTTGCAGAGGATTTCTTTGCATCGGCGCCCTGTGCATCCCTTGCATAGGATCCCCTTCTGCGGTTCTGGCCGCCGGAAGTCCTGCGGTGTCCGGAAGGTGCAGAAAAGCCGATGAGTTCTATATCGGTTCGCTTTGGCCTGCTCTCAGTCCTTCTTTCAGCTTCTGATGGTGTGCTTCCGGACTGGTCCGGAGACATATCCTTGTTCAATGTGCCTTTTTCCTCGCTTTTTTCCATCAATTTTCGAAAAATGAGTCCCGGTAAAGGAGCGGCGGACCGCTCTTTCAATAATTAGTACTTTATCACAATGTTCGCCCTATGCGTGATTTTTTTGAGGCTTTGTCTCCTGGCTCCGGTTCTATGGTACAATAACCTGAGAGATAAAAACAGAAGGGGGCAGTCTCCGAAGAGTCAGGCCAGTGACAGTACATGTGCACAATACGTGAAATACCTGGATGAAATCCCATGATCACACATAACGCGCAGGGAGCGCGCATAGGGCGGCAGCTTCCGGCGCGGACGGGAGGAAATGGAATGACCGGAGATAAATATGAAAAAGGCAGGAAGGACAAATTATTCCTTGGGGAGTCACCGGCGGGCGGCCGGCATACAGAAAAAGAATATCTCGCCCTGCCGCAGGATCTGCGGGTCGAACTGATCGACGGCGTCTTCTACGATATGGCTTCACCCGGGAGACTTCACCAGCGGGTGGTTCTTGAGATTGCCAGGCAGTTGGAGGACTGTATAGAAAAGCAAGGGAAGGAATGCTTTTTATACACCGCTCCGTCGGATGTGGCCCTGGGGAATGAGGGGGACACAGTTGTCCAGCCGGATCTCTATGTTCACTGTGACAAAGAAAAGGATAAAGGGGACGGTCCTTTCCGCGGCTCCCCGGATTATGTGGTCGAAGTCTTGTCGCCCTCCAATCCGGAGAATGACCTGTGGAGAAAGCGGGACTTGTACCGCAGGCATGGCGTCCGTGAATACTGGATCGTCAATCCATCAGGGCTGAAGGTCTATGTTTTTGATTTTGAGAAAAATCCTGCGGGTGAATTTCTTCCGGAGGAGTATTCCTTCGAAGACAGCGTGCCGGTGGGTGTATCCGGAGGAACCTGTTTTGTGGATTTTGGCAGGATCATTCCCCGGATCAGACATTTTCTGGAATGATCTCCAAACAGCAGGGCAGGGAAAGGGTTGAACATGAAAAATTATTCCACAGATGCCAATAAGCAGTATCACACACAGTTGGGAGCCGGGGATGTGGGCCGCTATGTCCTGCTGCCCGGAGACCCCAAGCGCTGCAAACTGATCGCTGAGTATTTTGATGATCCGCGGCTGATCGCCGACAACCGGGAATATGTGACCTATACCGGAAGCCTGGACGGCGTCAAGGTGAGCGTCACCTCCACCGGGATCGGCGGCCCGTCGGCGGCCATCGCTCTGGAGGAGCTGAGCCTGTGCGGGGCGGACACCTTTCTGCGGGTCGGCACCTGCGGAGGCATGCAGCCCGAGGTCCGCAGCGGAGACATCGTCATCGCGACGGGCGCGGTCCGCATGGAGGGCACGACCAGGGAGTACGCTCCGATCGAATATCCCGCCGTCGCCTCACTGGATGTCGTAAATGCCTTTGTGGAGGCCGCCAGGGGGCTGGGAATGACCGCTCCGTCACCTCTTGCCGGAAAGGAAACAGAGCCTGCAGAGGATGACACTCCCATGTACCATGTCGGCGTCGTCCAGAGCAAGGACTCCTTTTTCGGACAGCATGAGCCGGAGCTGATGCCTGTCGGCTATGAACTCATGCAGAAATGGGAGGCCTGGAAAAAAATGGGCTGCCTGGCCTCGGAGATGGAGTCCGCCGCAGCCTTTATCGTCTCTGCCAGGCTCCGGGCCAGAGCGGGCACCTGCCTGCTGACGGTCGCCAACCAGGAGAGAGAAAAGCTCGGCCTCTACAACCCGGTCGTCCACGATACCGACAGAGCCATCCGCGTCGCCATCGAGGCCGCCCGCATCCTGATCCGCCGCGACAGAGCCTGACGGGCTGTGACAGGGGGACAGGCACTGTGTCACACGAAAGTGGAAGGACGTGACAGGGGGACAGGCACTGTGTCATACGAAAGTGGAAAGTTTTTCTTAATCAAGGCGGCAGACGGGCGGCAGAAGAGATTCCGGGAAAAACACCGGACAGGAATGTAGATGGGAGTTTCCGGATGCAAGACGTGAGGCAGATGCCCGACGGGGCAGATTCCGGAACCGTAGCAACGGACAGACACATGGCGGGAAGATTCCGGATGCATGACGTGAGACAGATGCACAGCGGGGCAGATTCCGGAAACATGACAGAAGGCTGATATGCGTCAGGAAAGATCCCTCAGGTATGAGGGACGGATCAGACAAAAGATCGGAAGAACCGGAGAAAGGGGCGGTTATGACCTGGCAGGATGAAAACAGCAGACAGATAGAGAGACTGATCGATGAGGCGGCAGCCGGGCGTCGCAAAGCCTATGCGCCCTACTCCGGCTACCTGGTAGGCGCCGCCCTGCTGGCTGAGGACGGGACTGTCTATACAGGCTGCAATATTGAAAATGCCGCCTTCTCCCCGACCATCTGCGCGGAGCGGACCGCCATTGCCAAGGCAGTCAGCGAGGGCGTGCGGGGATTTGAGGCCATCTGTATCATCGGGGGAAAGGCCGAAGAGGAGGTCCCGTCCTCCTATGCCGCCCCCTGCGGCTCCTGCCGCCAGGTCATGCGGGAATTCTGCAGGCCGGACCGCTTCCATGTTATTCTGGCAAGGGACAGGGACCACTACAGCGTATATACCCTGGACCAGCTCCTGCCGGAGGGGTTCGGACCGGAAAATCTGGCCTGACTGGCTGTGACCGGACAGGTCGACCGCAGGCATGACCGGTCTCTCCGGCCTGAACAGCCGCCGCGGCCGCAGACATGCGCATTCTCCCGGTCAGGGGCAGCCGCGGGCCGGACACCGCCGGCTTATCCCGCTGTTTTCCGGTCATCCCTCTACGATTAGGTACCTCCCGTCGCCGACCGGAAAGACCTCGGCGGCGGAGAGGACATCCTCGCCCTCCACGTCCGTGCCGACCTCTTCAAAGTATTGGCGCACTTCTCTTTTTGACTTCGCGACGACAGCGAAGCACATCTCCAGAAAATCCGCTGCCTCCTCCGGTGTGGAGGCCACCTCCTCCGGGAAGAGCTGCAGCTGCTTTTCCAGAAAACAATTCAATACAGCCATATCGTAGTCGGGGTGTGAAAAACCACCGGCTTTTTTCGTGCCGGTCCCGCCGGTCTTTTTTTGTGCCTTTTTCTGTGCCATAGGATCTGTCTCCCTTCTTCTTTTTTCATCCCTCTTGAGGAGTTTTTAATCCCTCTTAGGAGATGCGCTCTATAAACTGTACCCTGTAGAATGGACACCAATATTGTCTAAATTGCGTTTGAGAAGTTTTTGATTCCTCTCAGGAGATTCGTTTTTCTGGATTTTCTTTTCTATGGTCATTTCGCAGGATCAGCCACCCGTTTTTTCAATGTTTAAAAATTATTATATCGATGAACCGGGACCATCGCAAGGACGCACCCGGACATGCCGGCCCCGGCCCCTGAAAGCGGGAAAGCAACTAAAAACAATGCAGAATAATTCGAAAAAACGGGCATACCTATTCCAACAAAGCGGAAATCGTTATAAAATAAAAGCAAGTGGTTTTTAAAACCAGATGTCGGAGAACTTAAAAATACTTCCATCGGGAACCAGCAGGATCCTTTCCGGCCCGTCCGCCCGGCCGGAAAGGCAGAAGAGACACTGCAGACCGCGTATTTATAGGAGAAGATTCCATGACGATCAGAATCATCACAGATTCCGGAAGCGATATTAAACAGGAAACGGCGAAGAAATGGGGAATCCGGGTGCTGCCGCTGACGGTCCGCTTCGGGTATGAGGAATACCTGGATGACATCACTCTGACGGCGGACCAGCTCTATACCAGGATGATCAGGACGGGGGAGATTCCCAAGACCAGCCAGGTCCCGCCCTATGATTTTGAAAAAGCCTTTGAGGAGGCCGTGGAGGCCGGGGATACCGTGATCTGCATCACCTGCTCCTCCGGCCTGTCCGGCTGTTATCAGAGTGCCTGCATCGCCGCGGAAAAGTTCGGCGACAAGGTGGATGTGGTCGACAGCCTGAATGTCTGCGCCTCCCAGTATGCCCTTGTCCGCTATGCGGAGGGCCTGGTCCGTATGGGAAAGAGCCGGGAGGAGATCGTCCATCGCCTGGAGCGCGACAAGAGAAGGCTCCACGTGATCGCCCTGGTGGATACCCTGGAATATGTGCAGAAGGGCGGCCGCATTTCTAAGGCCAAGGCCCTGGCCGGCAACCTCCTTCACATAAAGCCCATCATCACGGCGGACGAGGAGGGCAAGGTCAGGATCATCGGCAAGGCCCGCGGGACCCGGAAGGGCTTCAAACTATTTTCCGACCTGGTCCGGGAGACCGGCGGCATCGACTTTGGCCTCCCGGTCTGCATGGCCTACGCCGGGGTGAGCGATGCCAACATGCTGGAATATATGGAAAAGGAGAGGGAGATTTTCGAAGGAAAAGAGGACATCATCCACCAGATGCAGTTTGGCGCGACAGTCGGCACCTATTCGGGCCCCGGCGCCTTCGCGATCGGATTTTTCCACAGAAGGATGCCGACGGGATGACCGGATTCCCGCCGTAAAGCCCTGACCGGGCAGTCCTGCCTTTAAGTCCCTGCGAGTTTCCGCGGGACCGGGAAGGCAGGACTGTTTTTTTGTTGACACATCCTGCTCCGCTCACTAAAATGTCAGTGTTTCGGCGTATTTGCGGGTGTGCCGGGCTGCCGTCAGGCACCCGGTAAGTCTGCGGCGGGAACCTGCCCGGTGGACGGATGTGTCAGAGAGAGAAACGAGAAAAACAGGGAAACCCGGAAAAAAGAACAGACCGGGGAACAGGGAAGAGCAATGAATACAAGTCTGGTGTTGATGAGCAAGCTGATCTCCATGATGATCATCGGAGCAGTGGGATATGTGACGATCCGGTCCGGCCTGCTGGAGGAAAGGGACGGGAAGCAGCTGGCCAGGCTCTCTATGTATGTCCTCTCGCCCTGCCTGATCATTGTGGCCTTCCAGGTCGAACTGACAGCGGAAAAGATCAAGGGCTATCTGCTGGCTCTTATCTTCTCGACCCTGGTCCAGGGCGGATTCATCCTGGCAGCCGGGCTCCTGGGGCGGCTCGGGCTCCTGGGTCTGGTGGAGGAACTCTCCATCATTTATACAAACTGCGGAAACCTGATCCTGCCGATCGTAGCCATGACCCTGGGTGAGGAGATGGTCTTTTACGGGAGCGCCTATCAGATAACCTACAACCTGCTCTTCTGGACCCACGCGGCCGGAAAAATAGAGGGCGGCGGCAGGATAGACTGGAAAAAGGCCCTGCTCAATCCCAATATCATCGCGATCATGGTGGGAATCTTCCTTCTGCTGACCCAGATCCGCATCCCCGGCCCTGCAGATACGGCCATGCGTATGCTGTCTGATATGGTCGGTCCCGCCAGTATGCTGGTGATCGGAATGACTATGGCTGGAAGCAGCCTGATGAAGGTGCTGACCTTCAAAAAAGCCTACCTGGTCATCTTCCTCAGACTCATCGCCCTGCCCCTGCTGGCCATGGGCGCCCTGTGGATCAGCGGCTTCGCGGCCCGCTTCCCTCAGTACATACCGGTCTTCCGGATCTCCTTCCTGGCGATCGCTGCGCCTCCCGGAGCAAACGTCGTCCAGCTGGCGACCGTCTATGATAAGGAGCCCGTCAAGGCAGGCATCTACAACCTGCTGGGCATGATCTGCTGCATGTTTACCATTCCCCTGATCGACTATATCTACTGCTGTGTATTCCTGTAATTTTTAACAAAGCGTTTTTGTATAAAATATTATTTTGTAAAAATAATAAAACACGGTGCGCACCGGGCAGAAGCTTCCGGAGCGCACCGTGTTTTCAGATATCATGAATTCGGAAATATGCGGTCAGCGGCGTCTCCGTGCCCAGAGCCTCTCCATCCGAAGGCGCATCCAGACCGGATCCGGCTGTAAGGAACAGCTGACATAACTTCTGGAATATGTGCGCCGGGGACCGGAGGAATAGCGGGGAACTCCGCACCACAGGTGGCTGGAAAAATGCTCGCTGACGGGAGACGCGGCCTCTTCGGGGAGATTTGCGGGAATTTCAGTTTCCGCATTCACTTCGGAGAGGTCGCCTGCGGAGACTTCATTTTCCACATTTGCCTCGGGGAGGTCTTCAGGACCCTCTGTTTCAGCTTTCGCCTCAGAGAGGTCTGCGGGTGTCTCCAACTCCGCATTTGGCTCGGAAAGGACTGCGGGGGCCTCCATCTCAGCATTCGCTTCGGAGAGTTCTGCGGGGACCTCCTCCTTCATTTCAGCAGGATGCTCTGCCAGCGGCATGGCGGGCAGTGGCGAAGTCTGCTCAGTTCCTGCGATTCCTCTTTCGCGTGTTTCGGCTAAGGGAGCAGGAACAGGAGCGGAGACTATTTCCATCCTGCGAAACGCAGTGAGCGGCATGGTTACAGCGGGATGTGGTTCTTCTTCCATCGTCAACGCCCCTGTGCCCTCTGTTTCGGTATCCTCCGGGACTTCTCCCCGGGGTTCGGGGATAGCGGCAGATTTCTCCCCGGACAGATCAGGGTCACCGTCGCGAGGCTGGACATCACCTGTGAAGATCGTCTTATCAAATGTGGTTTCTTCTGTAAGTACAGGTCCTTCCTGAGCGGACACTTCTTCCTGGGGGGAGAGTTCTTCACGAACAAAGGGCTCTTCCTGAGCGGAGAGTTCGTCTTGAACAGCGGGCTCTTCAGGTCCGGAAATCTTGTCCTGAGCAGCGGGCTCTTCTGGCTCGGAAATCTCCTCTACTCCGGTGACATCCTGCCCGGGAGTTTCTTCGGCAACGGATTCCGTTCCGGCAGCGTCAGCCTGAGAGGCTTCTTCCGGCTCTGTTGCATCAGCCGAAGGAACTTCTTCCTTTTCAGGCGTGTCACCCGAAGAAACTTCTTCCGTCTCGGCAGCGTCAGCCGAAGGGACTTCTTCAGTTTCAGGCGTGTCAGTCGAAGGGGCTTCTTCCGTCTCGGATGTGTCAGGCTGAGAGACTTCTTCCGCATCAGGCGATTCCTGCAAGGAGAGAATTTCTGCCGTGGGTGTTTCCTCTGTATTTTCCGCAAACGTCTCTTCTGTATCCTCCGAAGACTCATCCCGGGTATCTTCTGCAGGTTCTTCTTCCGTATCTTCTGCGGGTACTTCTACAGCATTTTCCGCAGGCACTTCCAGAGCCTCGCGGATATGGTCGTAAGCAGCCTCAAAGATGGCGTCTTCCGACATGTTTTCAAAGGCAGCGGATTCCTGCCACTCAGAGAGAAGGGTATCCTCCAGGGCTGCCTCCCAGTCAGGAGAGACAGTATTCGGAACCAGTGGTGTTTCTTCCTCTTCCTCGTCTTCGACAGGTGCCTCATCCGCATCTATGTCAGGGGTGTCGAAATAATCTTCGTTTTCTTCAATGACAGAGCCTTCTTCCATATTGGAATTCGGCTCTTCTGAATCCGTGGGCTCTTCCGCCACAGGTTCTGTCGGAGCATCGCCGTCAGCGCTTTCCGTCACCGCAGTTTCTGCCAGCACTTCGTCATCGACCTCTTCCGCCGCAGTTTCTGCCGGAGCATCGCCCTCGGCGTCTTCCGTCACCGCAGTTTCTGCCAGCACTTCGTCATCGGCCGCTTCCACCGCAGTTTCTGCCGAAGCATCGCCGTCAGCGCTTTCCGTCACCGCAGTTTCTGCCAACACTTCGTCATCGGCCGCTTCCACCGCAGTTTCTGCCGGAGAATCGTCTTCAACGCTTTCAATCGCAGCGGTATCTGTCGGCTCTTCTGTGTCGTTGGTTCCTGCAAATGCTTCACTGGCGGCATTTTCTTCCGGATCAGAGCCCGATGTCGCTTCGACCAGGATCCGGCCGCCGATGGTGTCCTGGACGATGTGGATCTTCTGGGTCTTCATGAGCTCCAGGAGGATGAGGAAGGTGACAATGACCTCCTCCCGGCTTTCCCGCGACTCCAGAAGGGCCCGGAAGTCGGTGTGGGGGTGAGCCTGGAGGTAGGCGCGGATGTAGAGCATTTTGGTGTCGATGCTGACTTCCTCGCGCTTGATCTTGCCGAAGCCGCTGCGGATGGGGTCCCGGCGGCTCTTTTTTCTGCGAAGGACCTCGCCGAAAACCTTCTGCAGGCTCTGGAGGTCTGTCCCCTTGAGAAGTTCGTCGTAATTGATGGGGGGCTGATAGTGGAGGACTTCCTTCGGGAGCTTCTGCTGGCGGAAATAGCGCACTCCGGCCTGCTCGCGGTAGACCGCAAGTTCTTCCGAGAGATATTTGTACATCTTGTATTCCACCAGGCGGCGCACGAGTTCCTCGCGGGGGTCGCCCTCTTCCTCGCCGGTCTCCTCATTCTTCTCGCGGGGGAGGAGCATGCGGCTCTTGATGTCCAGGAGGGT
>DGUF01000135.1:0-6149 GCA_002394525.1 Lachnospiraceae bacterium UBA4317
AAGCTCCGCTGGATGAACGGCGAGTATCTCAAGGCCATGGATCCCGACGCGTTTTATGAACAGGCCGAGCCCTGGCTGAAAAAAGCCATCAGCAAGGACCTGGATCTGAAGAAGATCGCGGAGATGGTCCGGACCCGCATCGAGATCTGGCCCGATATCCCGGATATGGTCTCCTTCTTCGAGACCCTGCCCGAATACGACAACGAGCTCTACCGCCACAAAAAGATGAAATCCACGCCCGAGACTGCCCTGACAGTCCTGCAGGAGGTCCTGCCCGTTCTGGAGGCCCAGGAGGTCTGGACCAACGAGGCCCTTTTTGACTCCCTCAAGGCCTTTATCCAGGAGAAGGGCTACAAGAACGGCTATGTCCTGTGGCCGGTCCGGATCGCCGTCTCAGGCAGGAGCGTGACCCCCGCCGGGGCCACGGAGATCCTGGAGATCCTGGGCAGGGAGGAATCCCTGGCCAGAATGAAAAAATCCATCGCCCAGCTCAGCTGAGTCCTTCCCGGGACCTGGCGCTGCGCGAAAGAGCCGGCTGATAGGAAGCCGGTCCCTTTGCCGGACGAAAAGCGAAAAGCTCCGACAGAACCCCGAACCCATCATTGATCCCGCCTGGCGCAATGCCGCCCGGCGGGATTCTCATTCATGATTCAAGGATCTTTATTCGTAAGCAGCAGAGGCAGGAGGGTTACACTTCACGCCCTCGACAGGGCGCGAACTGTAACGCAGGAGGCAGTCATGGGAGCTCCTTCCGGGGGATCGACATCCTCAAGGCCGGTCATTTCGAAACCGGTATCCTCAACATCGATATCCAGTCCGTCAGGGTCCTCCCGGACGGAAAAGTCCTCCCTGGTCTCCGACGCGGCCCAGCAGGAGGCGATCCGCCACGGAAGGGGCCCCTGCGCGGTCATTGCGGGCCCCGGCAGCGGCAAGACTCATGTACTGACCAGGCGGGTCTCCTGCCTGATCCAAGACCTTGGCGTAGATCCCCGCAGCATCCTTGTGATGACCTTTTCCCGCGCCGCCGCCTCGGAGATGAGAAAGCGGTTCACCCAGGGACAAGAGGCCGGGGCGGATGTCGTCTTCGGGACTTTCCACTCCGTTTTTTACAGGATCCTGCGGGAATCGTCAGGAGAGGAGCTCCGGATCATCAGCCAGGCGGAAAAGTACAGATACCTGCAGCATCTCTGCGGACTGCACCCGGGCAGGCTCTTTCCCCGGGGACTGACCCCGGAAGGGCTCCAGCTCCTGATCAGCCGCAGCAAAAACGGCCTGCCCTGTCCACAGCCCTGGCTTCCCGGCCTGATCCGGGACTATGACCGCTACCTGCGGGACAAGGGCTGCCTGGATTTCGACGATATGATCCTGCTCTGCCAAAAGGTCCTCCGGGAGGATCCGGGCTTGCTTGCCTACTGGCGGTCCCGCTTTCAATGGTTTCTGGTCGACGAGTTCCAGGACGTGAGCCCGTCCCAGTATGAGACCCTCCGTCTGCTGGCCGCCCCCCTCAACAATCTCTTCGTCGTGGGAGATGACGACCAGTCCATCTACGGCTTCAGGGGGGCGGATGCCCTGACCCTCCAGCGCTTTCTGGACGACTACGGCCTGAACGGAAAAGACAGCGGCCTGGACGGAAAAGACCGCTTCCTGAATGGAAAAGACTGCAGCCCTGGTGGAAAAGACCTCAGCCTGAAAGGCGGAGATTGCAGAGACCTGCGTGAGCAGAGGTCCGGCAGGATCCTGCTCACGACCAATTACCGCTGCGGCAGGACCATCCTGCAGGCCGGTGCCCGCCTGATCCGAGACAACAGGCAGCGGATCCCCAAAGACTTCCGACCGGGCTCCTCACGGCCGGGCAGCTTTGTCTGCAGGCCTTTTTCCGACAATGATTCCCAGTATGCCTTCCTGATGCAGGAGCTCAAGGCCATGCCGCCGGAAAACCTGTCCTCGACAGCGGTGATCTTCCGGAGCCATGGTCCCGCCCGTTCTTTTCTCCAGGTCCTGCAAAGGGAGGGAATCCCCTTTTTGACCGAAAAAAAGACTGTCTCCCCCAGGGTTCCCACCGCGGAAGGAAGGATCCTCGGAGACCTGGCCGCCTACTACCGGGCTTCGGCCGGTCTGGCCCGCGGGGGCGCCGCCAGAAAGGACCTCCTGCGGATCATGAACTGTCCGGAGCGGTTCCTGTCGGGCAGTTTTTTGGAGGGAGACCTTTCCGGCGGGGGCGGGCTTGTGGCCGGAGCAGGCTATGAGGAGGAGACGGTCCGGGAGCTCGTGGACGACCTGGAGGTCCTCCAGTCTCTTTCCCCCGCCTTTTCCCTCCGCTATCTCCTGGACAATATGGGCTACCGGGCCTATGCCGCGAAGAGCTTTCAGGAGGGGGGAGCGGTCCTGGACCGTCTGGCCGGCCTGGCCCGGGGCTGCACAAGCCTGTCCGCCTGGCTGGGCCTTCTGGAGGACCTGTCGGGGGAGGCGGAAAGGGGAGCGGACCCCCGGACCCTTTTTGAAAGAGCCGGACAGGGCAGAAGAGAGGCGGAAGAGGGGCCGGATCCCGGCGGCAGCGGCCGGAAAAGGCCGGGGACCGGAGAGGGCGGTGTCCGGGTCCTGACCATGCATGCCTGCAAGGGGCTGGAATTTGATACGGTCTATATCCCGGGCCTCAACGAGGGCGTCCTGCCCGCCAGGCAGGCCTGGACCCTGGACCAGATCGAGGAGGAGAGAAGGCTTTTATATGTCGCCATGACCAGAGCCAGACAGTCTCTGACCCTGACCTGGCTGGAGGGGACAAGAGACAGGCCCGCGGCCCCCTCCCGTTTCCTGAGACCCTTTATTGTACGAGTTTGACAAGTGTGATAGAATGATTCTGATTTTCCTTAAATACGGATCATTCCCTTTATGGCGCGTTTTCATGCGCCTTTATCCGGCCGGCAGACAGCTTTGCCCTGTCTGATCAGCCATCCCTGCAGAGGAGGACAAACATTGACTTTTCAGTTTGAATATTCCCCGGCCCATGCCGTCATGCCCATGATCAGGGCACACGGAAACGGCATCGTATTCAGCACTGTATTTCACGAAAACGGTGAACATGGACTGCAGCTGATCCATGTTCCGGACGGAGAAACGGTGGACATAGCTCTCACAGAGGAATATCGCGTCGGTAAGGTATATTCTGTTTTTCTTTCCCCCTTTGACGCGGAGGAATGGCTCTACCGCTACCGTTGCGGTAACCGGTACGTGGTCGACCCCCATGCCTTTTCCGTCCGGAAGGCCCTGATCCGTGAAGAGGGGCGGGACAAGACCATCGCGGCCTGCAGCTGCGCGCCCGTCCGGGCGGACGGCTTCTTTCCCGGGGCTCCCGAGCGCCCGCTGCCCCCCGCAGACTGGACGAAACAGGTGATCTACGGGCTTCATGTCAAGGGCTTTACCGCTCAGCTGCCTGAGGCTCAGGACCTGCGCGGCACCTTCGCGGGCGTCATCTCCAGGATCCCCTATCTGAAAGACCTGGGGATCACGGCCGTCGAGCTCATGCCTGTCTACAGGCCGCTCCCGGGGCTGCGCAAAAAGAAGACCTTCCGCACCATGCAGGAGGCGCTGGGCGCCTGGCCCGTCGGCCCCCAGGGGGATCCCCTCCGGGATATGAAGGAACGACCCAATTACTGGGGCTTCGGCAGGGGCCTCTATTTCGCCCTGCGGCCCGAATTCGGCAGTCAGAAGGACTTCGCCCTCATGGTCCATGCCCTTCACGAGGCCGGGATCCGGGTCCTGCTGCAGATCTTCTTTGAAAAGGGAGTCACGGCCGCCGAGCAGCTCTTTGTCCTTCGCTATTATATTGACCGCTTCGGGATAGACGGCTTCCGCCTGCTGGGAAATGTGGAGCTGGCCTCCTCCCTGGCGTCCGCCCCTTCCCTGGCGGATACGGCCCTCCTGTGCAGCTCCTTCCCCTTCAGGGAATTTGAGGACCAGGAGGAAGCGGAGAGGCTTCTCTATGAGGAGGACATCGACAGCCTCTTTGGGTGTGCGCAGACTGAAGAGGGGCACCCGGGTACAGGCCCTGCCGGCCCCGGTTTTCCCGTGCGGATCGCCGCCCAGTCAGGGGCCGCCTCCCGCGAACAGGCCTCCTTCCCCACGCTGATCACCTGCGGGGAGGACTTCCAGACCCTGCTGCGCCGCTTTGTCAAGAGCGACGACTACGTGCTCAAGGATTTCCTCAAGCTCTTTTTGAGCGTTCCGGAGGAGCACGGCTTCCTGCGCAGCGTGACGGGCTACGAGGGCTTCACGCTGGCCGACCTGGTCTCCTACAGCGAGAGACACAACCAGGCCAACGGGGAATTCGGCCTGGACGGCCGCGCCGACAACTACAGCTGGAACTGCGGCGAGGAGGGGCCTTCCGACGACCCTCAGGTCCTGGCCCTTCGCAGAAAACAGGTCCGCAACTTCCTGACCCTCCTCCTCCTGGCCCAGGGGACACCCATGCTGCGCCAGGGTGACGAGCGCTGCAACAGCCAGGAGGGCAACAACAACCCCTACTGCCAGGACAACGAGATCTCCTGGATCGACTGGACGGAGGACCCGGAAAAGAAGGCCCTGACTGCCTTCACCGCCAGGATTATCGCCTTCCGCAAAGACCATCCCGTCTTCCGGAGCCGCCGCCCCTTTCAGTACATCGATTACCGGGGCATGGGCCATCCGGATGTCTCCCTCCACGGGGAGGAGGCCTGGAAGCCCGACCTGGGGGAATTCAGCCACAGCGTCGGCATCGCCTTCTGTGAAAATTACGCACAGGAGATGCAGGATCAGGACAGGCGCCGGGCAAATCAGCCCCTGTCCTTCACCTATGTCGCCCTGAATATGTACTGGAAAGAACTCTCCCTGGCCCTGCCCAAGCTCCCTCCCCACTATGTCTGGAAGGTCTTTATGGACACGGCCGCGGAAGAGGGCTTCCTGGACCGGCCCCTCACTCCGGCGGACCAGCACAGCGTGGATGTCGTCCCCAGATCGATCCGGCTCCTGCGGGCTGTACCGGATATTGATTCCATCCTGCGGGAAAGAAAAAAGGAAAAACTGAGGACTCTTCCCCCGGTCGGGGCCGTCCGCAGGGATCTGAAAAGAGGAAAGGGCGGCAAGAGTGGGAAAAAATATCCCCGCCGCGTCCTCCGGCTCATCAACCTGCCCGCCGCAGACCGGTCCCGCTGAAATTTGCGATATTTTGCCCGGAAAGCCTGGACTGCAAAAACAGACACTTCCATCAGGCTTCCTTTTTTAAAGGGGAACATATAGGAGACTACTTACAATGAACAAGGAAAACATGGTCACTCCCGCTCCGGATTCTCAGGTCCGCATGTACACGGGCAGGATCTCCGGCCACAGGCGGACGCCCATCACCTGGGAGAAGTTTCTGGCCCATCTGAAGACGATCACCTACCACAAGCTCCTGGTCTTTGAGGGCTGCTGGAAAGTAGGCCTCTACCGTCAGGGGATCATGCATGACCTGTCCAAGTATTCCCCGACGGAATTTATGGTCGGCGCCCGCTATTATCAGGGGGATCGCAGCCCCAACAACGCGGAGCGGGAGGAACTGGGCTATTCCAGCTCCTGGCTCCACCACAAGGGCCGCAACCGCCATCATTTTGAATACTGGGTGGACTACAATTTCCGCGGAAAGGAAGAGGCGTCCCCCCTGGTCCCGGTCAAGATGCCGGGCCGCTACGTGGTCGAAATGCTGATGGACCGGATCGCGGCCTGCAAGACCTATCTGGGCGAGTCCTATACGGATGACGCCCCGCTCAATTATTTCAGCGGCGGCCGGGCCCGCAAATTCATGCATCCCGAGACCGCGGCCCTCCTGGAGCAGCTGCTGCGCATGCTGGCCGAAAGGGGAGAGGACTACACATTTGCCTATATCAGAAGCAAGTTGTCCAAGTGAAGATGCCTGCGGAAATGGATAATCATCACGCATGCGGGGCCGGACCGGACTCTGCTTTTCCATGGCCGGATCTGACCCTGGAGGAGGCAGGGGCCCGCTTCGATGCAGCCCGCGCAAAGATCATCACCCTGGCCCCCAGACAGAGGATCGGGATCGGCATGCAGGCGGAGAAGACCCTGCATGCCGTCCTCAAAAACTACATTGATCCCGATGAGGACCACCAGGAGATCCC
>DGUF01000135.1:6241-6458 GCA_002394525.1 Lachnospiraceae bacterium UBA4317
GCGGCGGGCGGATCACGGAGATCCAGACCGCCAATATGAACGCCATGCGGGACAAGCTGTCCTGTTTTCTGCCTCAGTATCCCGTCCGTATCGTCTACCCGATTCCCGCGGAAAAATGGATCATCTGGGTCGACCCCGAAAGCGGCCGACTTCTGAAACGAAACAGGTCTCCCCTTCGGGGGAGCTTTTTCCACGCCTTCAGGGAGCTCTACAAGAT
>DGUF01000135.1:6519-6746 GCA_002394525.1 Lachnospiraceae bacterium UBA4317
CGGCCCTTTCTTGGCGACCCGCATCTCTCCTTTGAGCTTCTGCTGATCGACATCGATGAATACCGCCTGCTGGACGGCTGGAGCCGGGACCGCAAGCGGGGGTCCCACCGCTATGACAGGATCCCCCTGCGCATCCGGGACCGCCTCCTCCTGACCTGCCCGCAGGACTATATGCAGCTGGTCCCGGAGGGCCTGCCGGAACCCTTCAGTTCGGCGGATTTTGCGTC
>DGUF01000282.1:0-5216 GCA_002394525.1 Lachnospiraceae bacterium UBA4317
TCGATCTGACGTTCAACTCGGGCTTTGCGCAAAAAGCGTGCACAAAAAACGTCGAGTTTCAGGTGGGCCTGAACTGTGACGATCTGACCCGAGACAGGGACGCGGGAAACCGGACGCGGTGGACCGGGACGGTAAACTGAGAACGGTGGGCCGGGAACGGCGAACCGGGGGACAGACCGCCCCGGCTCACTTATCCCGGCTCACCGCGGTTTTTCCGGAAAAATGGAAATGATGCTTAGAGAGGAAACTGCAAAATGGCACAGGACAACAAAGTATATGTGACCGGGCACCAGAAGCCCGATACAGACTGCATAGCTGCCGCGATCGGTTATGCCTTTTACAAGCGGGCCCAGGGCGTGGACGCGGTCCCCTGCAGGCTGGGCCGGGTCAATCTTGAATCGGATTACCTCCTGAAAAGATTTCACTTCAACAAGCCCCTGCTGCTGGAAACTGCCAGGGTCCGGATGGATGAGATCGACCTGGACGAGCCGGTCTCCATCACACCGGATACCATGATCCTGGAGGCGGTCCGCAGGATGGAGAGCACCGGCCGGGAATCCTTCGCGGTGACAGACGGGGACGGCGTTCTCGTGGGCTGGGTCTCCAAGACGGATATAGCCAGGCTGGCCCTGGGAGATACGGACGCGACCATGGAGATGCTGCGCGAGACCTCGGCCGAGTATTTTGCCAGGGCGGTCTGCGGAGAGGTGGTCTACGATGATCCGCAGAAGAATGTGACCGGCGTGGTCGGGATCCTGACCCGCAACAATGAGGAGAAGCTCATCGACTGTGATGCCAGGGGCCGGATCGTGATCACCGGAAACGAAAGACATGCCATGCTGGAGCTGATCCGGCAGGGGGCCGGCATGCTGGTCCTGCTCAAGGGGGCTGTCGTCGACGACGAGCTGCTGGATCTGGCCAGGGAGTATCACTGCCCTATCATCCTGTCCGGCTGCGGGGCCATGAACACCAGCCGCTATCTCTATCTCGCCTCCCCTGTCCGGCTGATGATGAGAGAAAAGGTCGCCTCCTTCAACGCCAGGGAGCTGGCGGATGACGTGAATAAAAAGATGGCGGGGACCCGCTTCCGGTCCTATCCTGTCGTCGACAGGGACAACCGGCTGATCGGCTATGTCTCCCGCTACCAGATCATGAATTATCACAACAAAAAGATGATCCTGATCGACCACAATGAGTTCCAGCACTCGGTCGACGGGATCGGAAACGCCCCGGTCCTCGAGGTCATCGACCACCACAGGGTGGCCGATTTCTCCACCCCCAGGCCTGTGGATTTCCGCAATGAGATCGTGGGCGCGACCTCCACGATCATCGCGACCATTTTCCGGGAAAACATGATCCCCTTCTCCAGGGACCTGGCGGGGCTCCTGCTCGGGGGCATCCTGTCCGCGACCGTGAACCTGCAGGCGCCGACCACCACAGCAAAGGACATCGAGACGGCCAACATCCTGGCCGCGATGGCAGACCTGCGCCTGGAGGAGTTCGCCCGCGACATGTTCTCTCTGGATACGGAGGTCCGGGACAAGATGGTCGATGAGATGATCAGCCACGACATGATCCTCCGCGATATCGCCGGTGTCCGTGTCGTCTTTGGCCGGGTCAATGTCTCGGAGATCCAGAACTACCGCCAGGATACCCTGGATATACAGTCGAGGCTGGACAGCTACTGCAGGAGCAGGGGCCTTGACCTCTGCATCCTGGCCTTTGTCTCGGCCCTGGAAAACGGCTGTATCCTCTACTGTGCGGGACCCATGGCTGACTGGGTGCTGGAGGCCTATCCCAACAGGCCCGGTGAGTCCAACAGCTTCCAGGAGGGGATCCTGTCCAGGAGCTCGCAGATCATCCCCAGGATGACCGAGGTGATCGAGAAGTACAGGCTCTGAGCAGCATAGACTACAGGAGATGGAAATTGATAAAAAAGAAATACTGTATCATGGATATGGACGGGACCCTGGTCGACTCCATGCCCTATTGGAGCCGCCTGAGCCCCGACTATCTGCGTGAAAAGGGCTTTGATGGGGACTATAGCAGCCTCATGGAGCAGATCAAGACCATGACCATGCCCGAGGCCTGTATATTTCTGAAGGAAAAATTCGACCTCCCCGAGGATCCGGACCAGATCGGCCGGCAGCTGGGAGAGGTCATGAGAAGACATTATGAACTGGATATCCCTCTGAAGGAGGGGGTGCGCGAGGCCCTGACCGCCCTTCGGGAGGAGGGCGCGAAGCTCTGCATCGTCACAGCGACGGCGCCGCCCCTTGTCACGCTCTGCCTGGAGCGGCTGGGCGTCTGGGATCTGTTTTCCTTCACCCTCAGCTGTGAGGAGGTCGGACACGGAAAGGACCGGCCCGACGCCTTTCTGGAGGCGGCGCGCAGGCTGGGAGCCCGCCCGGAGGAGACCGCCGTCTATGAGGATGCCCTCATTGCGCTCAGGACTGCCGCGGAAGCAGGCTTCTACACCGTCGCCGTATACGATGAGGCCTCGGAAGAGTGGGAGGAGTGTGTCCGGATCGCCGATGAGGCCTTGACAAGCTGGTCCTGACCGGCGGAATTTGGCGGAATATTATGGCGAAAGCCGTCTTATGTCAGCCGGTCATCCGGCGCATGAGGCGGCTTCCTTCTGTTTTGAGCCACTGAACATGCTCTTTGTAATCCGGGATGACTCTGGCCACCTCCGCCCAGAAGGCGGCTGAGTGGTTCATCTGCTTTCTGTGACAGAGCTCGTGGACGACGACATAGTCCAGGACCTCGGGAGGGGCCAGCATGAGGAGGCAGTTGAAATTCAGATTGCCCTTTCCGGAACAGCTCCCCCACCGCGTTTTCTGGTTGCGGATCGTGATCCTTCCGTAAGTCACTCCCACCAGGGGGGCGAAGTGGGCCGCTCTGGCGGGGATCACCCGGAGGGCTCTGTCTGCCAGATCCCTGATCTCCTCCATGGTCAGAGGGGGATCGGCGGCCAGGGCGTTACTGGCCTGCTCCTCCCGGACCTTCTGCAGGTGCTTTTCCAGCCATGCGCGGTTTTTCTGTACAAAGGCTGTGATATCCCGCAGGGAGGCTCTGTAGGGGGCCCGGACCAGGACCCGGCCGTCATTTTTCACCTGCAGGGACAGGGTGCGCCTGGAGCTGCGGATGATCTGAATGGAAGAGAGGTCCGGCTGCCGGGCGCCGCCCTCCGGAACCGCGGGGCGGGAGAGTTCGTCATGATTCATAGGGAAATACCTTGCTTTGCACATGCAATCCAGGTGCTGAACAGATACAATGATAAAAGGAAAGGCGGCGGGATGCGCGACACTGCGCATCCTGCCGCCTGCTTTTGTTCAGGCCTTTTTATCTTACGATCCCTTACTTGTAGGTGTAGGTCGTGTAGAGATAGAAGGTTCCGGAATAATATCCGTTGGCCGGCTCGGGAACCGTGCAGAAGACTCCGTTGCGTTTTCTCCTGGTCACGATACGAATGTAGTAATTCGTGTATTTCTTGAGGCTGTGTCCTTTATACTTCTTGATCGTGGCGGAGGTAGAGGTCGCCTTGGTGGAAGTGGACTGATTCCAGCGCCAGGTCCCGTAAGGGTTGGTGGCCATGAAGACGTTGTAGCCGTTGCAGCCGTAGATGATGTTCCACTTGACCTTTACATTGGAGCTGCCGGACAGGCTGCCGCTGACAGTGCGGGGCCAGGGAGTGATGAACACCAGGTTGGACCAGGGGCTGTAGCCGGAGACCTTGCTGCCGTCATCGGAGAGCTTCAGGGCTCTGACCTGGGCCTGATATACGTGGTTATAGGCCAGTCCGTTGATGTCGAGCACATTATAATAATAGTACTGATAGGTGTGTTTGTAGTGAGAGCCGTCCGTGTAGGTCCATTTGATCTCATACCCGTCCGCGTTGCTGACGCTGTTCCAGGCGATCCGACAGGAAGTGAACTTCTTGTTGTTCCATCTCACAAAACGGCAGTTGCCGGGCTTTGCCATAGCTGCTTCCGCTTCGGTGGCAGTGAATGTGCCGACAGTGCCGACCAGCATAACAGCGATGAGAAGACCTGCGGCAAAGCGCTTAATAGAATTGAGCATTGTTTGTCCCTCCTTGGCAGGTGATTGATGGTTTGTTACCTATTATAGACCCTGATTTTGAAAAACTCAACAGCAGGATAGACGGTCTTCCTCCCTTTTTTGCGTTTTTTTTCACTGGACAGGTCCTGAAAGCTGTGATATGATTACGTTTGTTTGGAAACACGCACCTGTGTTCCGGCACAATAATTACAGAGTTATGCACTCGTAGTCTAATGGATAGAACGGAGGCCTCCGACGCCTTTAATGCAGGTTCGATTCCTGTCGAGTGCACGAAAGAGCAGAGCGGACCGGGAGATGACGGATCCGCTCTCTTTTTTTGCTGTTTTTGATATTGTGTCAGATTATTATCAATTTTGCCTTTTTTGCCTTTCTTTTGGTGCTTTTTTACAGGCACCGGAGGGCGGGATCCCCACCCCCGCACGTCCAGATGAAAAACAGCTGTGAAAATGCTTTATGTTTTGCGATTTCTCACAATAACACTTGAATTTTACTATGCACATACTGTAAAATGAAGTCTGACAAAAATCTGACAGCACGGACCGGACTGATCCTGCCCTGTCCGCGGTGTTCGGATTGTTGCATATAGTCTTTATAGATTTTAGGAGGAACGAAAATGGCAGTAAAAGTAGCAATTAACGGTTTCGGTCGTATCGGTCGTCTGGCATTCCGTCAGATGTTTGGCGCTGAGGGTTTCGAGATCGTCGCGATCAACGATCTGACTTCTCCCGAGATGCTTGCACACCTGCTCAAGTATGACAGCACACAGGGCAGATACGAGAAGGCTGAAACCGTGTCCTTCGGCGAAGATTCCATCACAGTCGACGGCAAAGAGATCAAGATTTATGCTAAGGCCAACGCAGCTGAGCTTCCCTGGGGCGAGATCGGCGTAGATGTCGTTCTGGAGTGCACAGGCTTCTATACCTCCAAGGCAAAGGCACAGGCTCACATCGATGCAGGCGCAAAGCATGTCATCATCTCCGCTCCTGCAGGCAATGACCTGCCCACCATCGTTTACAATGTCAACCACGAGACTCTGACCAGCGATGACAAGATCATCTCCGCTGCATCCTGCACGACCAACTGCCTGGCTCCCATGGCGAAGGCCCTCAATGACCTGGCTCCCATCAAGTCCG
>DGUF01000282.1:5281-5453 GCA_002394525.1 Lachnospiraceae bacterium UBA4317
CCGGTATCATGTGCACGATCCACGCCTACACCGGCGACCAGATGACTCTTGACGGCCCTCAGAGAAAGGGTGACAAGAGGCGTTCCCGCGCTGCAGCCATCAACATCGTTCCCAACAGCACCGGCGCTGCAAAGGCTATCGGCCTTGTTATCCCCGAGCTCAACGGCAAGCT
>DGUF01000169.1 GCA_002394525.1 Lachnospiraceae bacterium UBA4317
CCTGGCCGATCCGGATGGGGCCGGATCCCAGGACAATGATCTTTCTGACACATGCCTCCTCTCCGGCGGCTTTATCCGTCACGCCTCCGCGGAGCCTCAGAAACCGCATTCTCTCCTCTACCGCGCCCCCCGCCGGGAAGGCTTCATTTTCCTCTTCATAGGTCGAGTAAAAATAAGGCACATAGCTGTCAAATTCGGAGGCGCATGTATCGATCATCTTGTAGACGGGAAGGATCCCCCGCTCCTGCCGCAGGGCAAAGACCTGCGCCTCTGTCATGTCCCAATATTTTCCGATGATGTGGTCGGAAAAACCTATCCGCTTCGCATCCCGCAGCAGGTCCGGATCGCCGGGACTCTCCTGCAGCTTTTTTTCCATCAGGATGATGTTGCGGATCTTGCGGACAAAAAAGGCGTCGATCCCCGTGGTCCGGCAGATCTTCTGACTTGTTTTTTCCAGACACGGGAAAAGAGGATCCTTGCCCTCATCAAAGGCTTCTGCTGCTTTCTCCTGTGCGGAACCCGGGAGCTCTGCAGCTGTCTGCGCATTGCCGGGAACCTCCTGCGCCCTTCTTTCTGCGGAATCATCGCTCCCCGCTTTTTCAAGGCAGTTGCGGAATATCTGAGCAATGGCGAAGATGCGGTCATCTCTGCCCTCCCGGATGTATGCAAAGAGGTCCCGGTCCTTCAGGCCGTCGAATTTCGGGTCGTACAGGTGGAGGTGGCCTGTCTCCAGAGACCGGACGGCCTTGAGCAGGCTCTCCTCAAAGGTCCTGCCGATGCTCATGACCTCGCCGGTCGCCTTCATCTGTGTGGACAGGGTATTGTCCGTGCTGTTCCAGGACATGGCAGACCATGGTTTTCCTGCCGTATCCGTCACGAGATCCGTGCGGGGATATTTGTCGAAGGCGAAGCGGGGCATCTTGGTGACCACGTAGTCCAGAGCCGGCTCAAAGCAGGCGGGTGTGTTGGCCAGCGTGATCTCGTCCAGGGTCATGCCGATGCCGATCTTGGCGGAAACGCGGGCAATGGGATAGCCGCTGGCCTTGGAGGCCAGGGCCGAGGACCGGGAGACGCGGGGATTGACCTCGATCAGATAGTACTGAAAGGAATGAGGGTCCAGGGCAAACTGTACATTGCAGCCGCCCTCGATCTCCAGGGCCCTGATCACCCTGAGGGCACTGTCCCGGAGCATTTGATATTCCTTGTTGGTCAGGGTCTGGGAGGGACAGACCACAATGGAATCGCCCGTATGGATGCCGACAGGATCCAGGTTCTCCATATTGCAGACCGTGACAGCTGTATCATTGCTGTCGCGCATGACTTCATACTCGATCTCCTTGAAGCCGCGGATACTCTTTTCAACCAGGACCTGGCGGACCGGGGAAAGCTCCAGGGCATGCTTCATGAGTCTGACAAATTCCTCTTCGTTCTCCGCGAAGCCTCCGCCCGTGCCGCCCAGCGTGAAGGCGGGGCGCAGGACGACAGGGTAACCGATCCTCTGCACAGCCTCCATACCCTCCGCCATGGATCCCGCGATCTCGGAGGGCAGAACGGGCTCTCCCAGACTCTCGCATAGCTCCTTAAAAAGCCTGCGGTCCTCTGCCTTCTCGATCGAACTGCTCCGCGTGCCCAGAAGCTCCGTGCGGCACTCCGCCAGCACACCCTTTTTTTCCAGCTGCATAGCCAGATTGAGCCCTGTCTGCCCCCCGATCCCGGGCAGAATGGCGTCGGGCCGTTCATGGCGGATGATCCTCGCCATATATTCCAGCGTCAGCGGCTCCATATAGACCTTGTCCGCGACCGACGTATCCGTCATGATCGTCGCCGGATTGGAATTGCACAGAATGACCTCGCAGCCCTCCTCCCTCAGAGCGAGACAGGCCTGCGTCCCTGCATAATCAAATTCCGCCGCCTGCCCAATCACGATCGGGCCGGACCCGATGACAAGCACCTTGTGGATATCTCTTCTCTTTGGCATAGTCTGCCTCCTGTTCAGGGTAAGTTAATGACTTACCGTTCAGCTCCTGCCTGCTTCTCTGACCGCTGCTTCGATAAAGCCCTTGAAAAGAGGGTGGGGTCTGTTGGGCCGGCTCTTGAATTCCGGATGGAACTGGACGCCCACGTAGAAGGGGCGGTCGGACAGTTCGACGGTCTCCACCAGCGTCCCGTCCGGGGAAAGCCCGCTCAGGGTCAGACCGCACTCCTGCAGGATCTGCCGGTAGTCGTTGTTGAACTCATAGCGGTGGCGGTGGCGCTCGCTGATCCGGGCTGCGCCGTAGCAGCGCTCCATGGTGGTCCCGGGCAGGATGGTGCAGGGATATGCGCCCAGGCGCAGGGTCCCGCCCTTGTCGACCTCGTCACTCTGGCCCGGCATGAAGTCTATGACCTTGTGCCTGCAGTTTTCCTCAAATTCCCGGGAATCCGCGTCTGTCAGTCCCGCCGCGTTCCTCGCGTATTCGATCACCGCGACCTGCATGCCCAGGCAGATCCCGAAGAATGGCATGCTGTGGTCCCGGGCATAACGGACAGCCAGGATCATGCCCTCGATCCCGCGGTTTCCGAATCCGCCCGGGACGATGATCCCGTGGAGCCCGGCCAGCCTGTCAGAGACATTTTCCGGCGTGATCTCCTCAGAGTCGATCCAGCGGATACAGACATGGGCGTGGTGGTAATAGCCCGCATGATGGAGGGCTTCCGCGACCGACAGATAGGCGTCATGCAGTTCTGTATATTTGCCGACCAGCCCGATCTCCACACAGTTGTCCCGGGCCCGGCGGATGCTTTCCACCATCTCCCGCCATTCCCCGAGGTCAGGTTCCGGCGCCTGCAGGCCCAGCTCCCGGCAGACGACATCGGAAAAGCCGGACTGCTCCAGCATGAGCGGCGCCTCATAAAGGATGGGCAGAGTCCTGTTCTCGATCACGCAGTCCTCCTTCACATTGCAGAACATGGCGATCTTCTGCATGACGGAGGAATCGATCGGGGCATCGCAGCGCAGGACGATGAGATCCGGGTGGATCCCCATCCCCTGCAGCTCCTTGACCGAATGCTGGGTCGGCTTGGATTTGTGCTCACCGGAAGCCTTCAGATAGGGCACCAGGGTCACATGGATAAAAAGACTGTTCTCCTTTCCGACCTCCAGGGAGATCTGGCGGACGGCCTCGATAAAGGGCTGCGACTCGATATCGCCGATGGTCCCCCCGATCTCTGTGATAACTACATCCGCACCGGTCTTTTCGCCGACACGATAGACAAAGTCCTTGATCTCATTGGTGATGTGGGGGATCACCTGGACCGTGGAGCCCAGATACTCCCCTTTCCGCTCCTTATTCAGAACATTCCAGTAGACCTTGCCGGTCGTCAGGTTCGAATACTGATTGAGGTCTTCGTCAATAAAGCGCTCATAGTGGCCCAGGTCAAGGTCTGTCTCCGCACCGTCCTCGGTCACAAAGACCTCCCCGTGCTGATAAGGACTCATCGTCCCCGGATCCACATTGATATAGGGATCCAGCTTCTGCGCGGCCACCTTCAGCCCCCGCGCCTTCAAAAGCCTGCCCAGGGAGGCTGCCGTAATGCCCTTTCCCAGGCCGGAGACCACACCGCCGGTCACGAAAATATACTTTGCCATTTTGTGTATCCTTTCTGCGAATCAGTCTGAGCCAGTGCGCGAGTCAATGGGAACATTTCAGTCTGAATCATTCGAGCAGCTGCAGGAAGCGGTCAAAGAGATGATCGCTGTCCCGTGGGCCCGGCGCGCTCTCGGGATGGTACTGGATCCCGAAGGCCCGGTCCGCAGTACAGGAAACGCCCTCAATGGTCCGGTCCAGAAGGTTGATGTGGGTGGCCTGCAGGGGGGTGTCCGCAAGGCTCTCCTCCCTGACTGCATAGGAATGGTTCTGGGAGGTGATCTCAATGCGCCCTGTCTGCAGGTCCCTGACCGGGTGGTTGCCGCCCCGGTGGCCGAATTTGAGTTTATAGGTCTTCGCCCCGTAGGCCAGAGACAGGATCTGGTGGCCCAGGCAGATTCCGAAGACCGGATATGTTCCCAGTAGAGAGCGGACGGCGGCGATCGTCTCCGGAACATCCTCCGGGTTGCCGGGGCCGTTGGAGACCAGGATCCCGTCCGGCCGCAGGGCCCGGATCTCCTGTGCCGGGGTATTCCAGGGAACGACCGTCACCTCACAGCCCCTGCGCAGGAGCGAACGCACTATATTTGCCTTCATGCCGCAGTCGAGCGCGACAATATGACGGCTGTTTTTTCTTTTGGAAAAAGCATTGCTGCCGATCATGTTCTCCGCATGGTAATAAACCTGCTTCTCCCGGCAGCTGACACGGGAGACTGCATCGGTTGGAATGGGATGGTCCCGCAGCATGGCAAGCCCCCACATAAGCGGAGTATCTGCGTCCGTGATCAGGGCCCTGCGGGTCCCGTGATCGCGGATGGACCGGGTCAGGGCACGGGTATCGATCCCGGTGATCCCGGCGATCCCGTACGCCTCCATGACCTGTCCAAGAGTCTGTTCACTGCGGAAATTGGACGGCTCTTCATTGTACTCACGCACGATCATGGCACTGACCGAGGGAGTGCGGGTCTCGTAATCGTCCGCCGCCATCCCGTAATTGCCGATCAGAGGATAGGTCATGACGACTGCCTGATCCGTATAGGAGGGATCCGAGAGGATTTCCTGGTAACCGGTCATGGACGTGTTAAAGACCATCTCACAGATCCTGTCTCCGGGACTGCCGAAACCATAGCCATAAAATTCGCTTCCATCCTCGAGAATGATTTTTCTATCGCCTCTCTTTTTCATCAGGTCTCCTCCGGACTCTTAAATGTGTGGCAAGGGGTGTGACATGGGGACACGCTCCACTCAGATCCCGCTGGCGCCGTAGTTGGACAGGACGCTGGCGGAAGGATCATTGACATCGCATCCCTCCCAGTCCCTGTTGGGCATCCAGAAATCAGCTACCATCTCCGCCTGCCCGGGATAGTATTTTTCAAAGATCTCGCGGTAGAGGAGGGACTCTTTCGTAAAAGGCATGGCATGGGTATATTGTCTGCGCCTGATCTCGAATTCCTCATCTGTGTACATGGTTTCCGCGTAGTCCATGAGGTCCCGGCGCATGGAGTGGCCGACGGCGTCGGAGAAGGCGGCCTTTTCCCGCATGAGGATCTCCTGCGGGATCAGGGCATCCTGCTCAAAGGCATGGCGCAGCAGGTATTTGCCGATGCCGTAGCGGTTGAGCTTTTTCTCCGGGTCGATGGCCATGCAGTAGGACAGAAAGTCCAGATCGCCAAAGGGGACTCTGGCCTCGAGGGAGTGGACGCTGATGCAGCGGTCGGCACGAAGGACGTCGTACATATGAATCTCCCGGATCCGCTTTTCCGATTCCTTCTGGAAGGCGTCTGCATCCGGCGCAAAATCCGTATATTTGTAACCAAAGATCTCGTCGGAGATCTCCCCGGTCAGGATGACTCGGACGTCCGTGTTCTCATGGATCCACCTGCACACCAGGTACATGCCGATCGAAGCGCGCACGGTCGTGATATCCCAGGTGCCGAGGGCTGCGATGACCGGCTCCAGGGCTGCGATCACATCCTCTCTGGTCATGATCACCTCGTGGTGGTCGCTCCCGATGTATTCCGCGACCTTCCTGGCGTATTTGAGGTCAATGGCATCCAGATCCATCCCGATGGAAAAAGTCCGGAGCGGTCTGTCCAGAATCCTTGCCGCCGCGCCGCAGACCAGGGAGGAATCAAGACCTCCGGACAAAAGAAATCCAACCGGCGCATCGGCGTCCAGCCGCTTTTCAATGCCTGTCAGCAGCTTTTCCCGGATGCTGTGCGCGATCCTGTCCATGTCATCTGTGCATACATGGTCGGCCTGCCAGATCCTGCGGTACTCATGAAGTTCCATGGTCTGCCCGCTGACAGAATCGCCGTCCCTGCCGGATGCATGATCCGTCCTGCTTCCTGCACGGCCGGACTTATCCCCGTCGGACACATGTCCGGATCCGGTGGCAGAAAAAGCTGAACCGTCTCTTCCGGACGCATCGATCACCGCGTAATGCCCTGGCGGAAAGGGCATGATCCTTTTGCATACGCCCACCAGGCTTTTGGGCTCCGAGGAAAAGACATAGGCCCCTCTGTCGTCCCGGCCATAATAGAGCGGCCGGATCCCCACCGGATCCCGGGCGGCGATGAAGCGCTCAGACTCCGCGTCGTACAGGACCAGGGCAAATTCCGCATCCAGAAGCCGGAACATCTCTGTGCCGAACTCCCTGTACATGGGCAGCAGGATCTCACAGTCGGAATCGCTGCGGAAGGAATAGCCCCTTTTCCGCAGGTTTTTCCGCAGTCTTCGAAAACCATACAGCTCGCCATTGCACACCACTGCATTGCCGTCCAGGACAAAAGGCTGCATACCTTCTGCTGTGAGCCCCATGATCGACAGACGGTTGAATCCGAGACTTCCATGAGCGGTTTCCAGAAGTCTGGAATCGTCCGGTCCCCTCGAGATCGTTCTTGCAAGCATCTCCGCCACGACCTGCGGATCGGCCTGCGCACTGCAGTATGCAAGTATCGAGCACATAATTACCTCCTCATCAAAAAAAGAAGGCGCCTGAGGAGACGGCTTCCGCCGTCGCCTCAAGCGCCTTTGCTTGTCGACCTCTATTATACTCGGAGTGAAAAGGATGTCAACACACTTTTGTATACAATTATACAACATTACTCATAGATGTTACAGTCACGCCACACCTGAAACGCGAGGCGTTTTGCG
>DGUF01000094.1:0-2090 GCA_002394525.1 Lachnospiraceae bacterium UBA4317
TCACTGTCAAAGATGGGATTATAACTTTCTTTTCAAGCCTCTGCCACAAAAACAGCTGCCGCCGCAAATCGTTTTTTGGTTTTTGGCAAGGCCGGGAGGCTGCGGCCCCGCCCCCGCGCGGGCATGAACCACAACTGCCCCGCTCCGCCGGCGGCGGAGCGGGGCTCTCTCATTTATCCTGTAGATCTGTGCCGGACCTGTCCTTTCACAGGTTGCCGGACCCGGTCTGCATCTTCAGCTGTATCAGAATCCGAAGGACCCGAAGGGGAAGCCGAAGAAATCGTCGTAGCCGGATTCGCCCTCCTGGGGCATCTCCTGCTGCCCCTGTCCGCCGGAGCCGCCGCCCGTGGTCTCCCCGGTCTCGAAATCAGAGGCCTTGGAGAGGGTCAGGCTGATCTCCTTTTCCTCATACTTGCCGCCCTCGATGGGGTGCTGGACGGTCAGGGTCACCTCGCTGCCGGCCGCGTAATAGGTGAGCTGCTGCTGCAGGCTCTCCATGCTGGTGATCTCGGAGCCGTTGATGCCGGTGATGATATCGCCCTGCTGGAGTTCGCTCTGAGCGGCACCGCTGCCCTCGATGATCTCCTCGACATAGGCGCCGACCGGAAGGCCGTAGGCGCTGGCGACGTCAGAGGTGACGGAGATCCCGCGGATGCCCAGCATACCGCGCTCCTCCTCGGCCACCTTGGTCTTGCTCTCCTGGGCCTTGAGGTTGTCGATGATGGGGATGGCCTTGGAGATGGGGATGGCAAAGCCCATGCCCTCGATCGCGTTTCCGCCGATCTTGCTGGAGTTGATGCCGATGACCTGGCCCGCGAAATTGAGCAGGGCGCCGCCGGAGTTGCCGGGGTTGATCGCAGCATCTGTCTGGATGAAGGTGCCGGTGATGCCGGTGTCATCCGCGATCTCGCGGTTGAGGGCGCTGACATAGCCGACGGTCAGGGACTGGCCGTAGCCCAGGGCATTGCCGATGGCGATGACCTGCTCGCCGATGCGCAGGGAATCCGAGTTCCCGAGCTCGGCAATGGCGATGCTCTCCTTTGTCTTTTCGGAGAGACTGTCGATCGGCACGGCGATCACGGCCAGGTCGGATCCGGGATCCGTTCCCTTGAGGGCCGCCTCACAGTTTTCTTCATCGATGAACTGGACGCTGAGGCTGTCGGCGCCCTCCACCACGTGGTTGTTGGTGACGATCAGCAGCTCTCCGTCCGTCTCCTCGATGATGATGCCGGAGCCCGCCGCCTCGGATTCCTGGGTATAGGTCCTGCCGAAGAACTGGCCCTGCTCCGTAAACTTGTTGTAGACAGATACGATGGAGGGCATGACGCTCTCGGCCACATCCGCGACACCGTTGCCCGTGCCGGCGGAGGCATCCCCTGTGGTCTTGACCGCGGGGATCACCTTTTCCGTATTCTTCACGGCAGGTGTCTCTGTTCCCTTCGCGGAGGAGCCGGCCTTTGTCCCACCGGTCTGGGCTTTTGCGGAACCCTCCGCTTTGGAGACCGACGCTCCCGCATTCGAAGCGGATCCGCCCCTGCCTGACATATAGGCGCCGGCGCCGGCCCCGAGGATAAAGACCAGGAGGACCGCCAGGACCATGGCCAGGACACGTTTTCCCTTTCCGTTCCTCCGGACGGGAGGATCAGAGGGGCCCCTGCCCGTTCCCCCGCCGGACGGGCTCTTGCTGTAGCTGTAGTAATGGCCTGTTTCCGCGCTGCCCGCGCTCCGGGCCTGACTTCCGTAGCTGCCCGTCTCAGAGCTGTCGGTCCCGCCGGTGCTTCCGGCATAGGCGGACCCGGACGCAGTATTCCGGGGAGAATCATAAAAGAGGCTTTCCGGAGCCACGCTCCTGCCGGATGCGGTTTCTGCCGCCGCGCTCTCTGCCGCGCCGGTCACGGTCCCGGATGCCGCACTCTCCGCCGCATTGGTAACAGTCCCGGACACTGCACTCTCTGAGGAGCCCGCAAAGGTCCCGGACGCTGCGGTCTCTGCCGCCTGGCTGCCGGCCCCGGCGGATCCCGAACCGGAGAAGGACATATCACGGCCTGCGCCGGAAGCGAAGGAGATGACCTCGGGTCCCTTCACATCCT
>DGUF01000094.1:2208-3676 GCA_002394525.1 Lachnospiraceae bacterium UBA4317
GCCTGCGGATGTATTTTCAGCGGGCTCAGGACCTGCGGGTTCATTTATTCTGCTGTTTTCGTTTTCGAAATTTTCATTCGACATGGCTTACCCCTTTCCTCTTCTGTTCTATATGCTAACGTACAGAATCATCCAGTAAGCGTAAGCCCCGGCCTCAGGGTCCTGCATGATGAATTGTACGTCGTTTCTTATGAGACATTATCAGTTTAGTGGGGAATTGTGTTCTTTGTGTGTGTTTTATTTCATGAATTTTTGAATGGGAGGATCAGGCCTGACAAAAAAAAGCAGGGGCCCGCGCTGCGCTGCCCCCGCCAATACATATTCATGATAAAGCCGTGATCAGTAAAAATCATCCTCCTCGATCACATAGATCTCCAGATAGTCAAAGTCGATCTCTTCCACGAACGCATCCCGGGTGAATCTGGCCCTTGCGTGTCTCTGAAAATCCTTAATGGTGGAGTCGAGCCATACAGGTACGGCCAGGTCAAACTCCATGCAGGCCTTCTCGAGGGCGCGGAACACCTTGTGCGTCCGGGTATCGTCGGAGGGATCCTCGATCACTGTATCCCGGATCAGATGGCTGTCCTTCCATTCTCTTACCCATAATCGAAACATGGTCTTGTCTCATGACCTCCCTTCAGGAAATGCATGGACAAAGCCGCGCGATGCTTTGCTTTGTCCCTGTTACAGTTGCGCAGGGGACGCAATGCCGTTCAGAGTATGCTGCCATTCTGCGCAGATAATCGCCGCACGGCGCCGGGGATGCAATGCCGGTCCGCGCGCAGAGGGCGCAGGCGCGGCTCAGAGGGTGATGCCGGTCCGCGCAGAGGGCGCGGGCACGGCTCAGAGGACGATGCCGTTCTGCGCGCAGAGGGCGCGGGCGCTCTCGACGGAGTCGATGCCGGTCCGGTTCTTGATCGGGGCGAATTCGCGGGCGCGGTCCACTTCGACCGGCAGGCAGGTATCCAGTTCCCTGACCATATCCAGGACCAGCTGCTCGAACTTGTATCCGTTGGGCTCCGCCGGGGAGACCGGATTTCCGTTCTCATCCAGGCAGGGGATCTTTTTCTCGACGATATGGACGGGGAGCACCTCGTCGACGATGCGCTCCAGGTCCTTTTCGCGGAAGAGGTAGTTCATGATGACGCCGAAATTGTAGGCGGGATCACCCTTCTCGTTTTTGGCCTCCATCAGGTCCTGTGTCATCTCATAGTATTCGATGATCGAGGGACGGCCGTTGTCCAGGCACATGACGCCGACGCGCTCGTCCGGGGCGGCCTTTCTGACCGTCTTGGCTCCGCAGGCGCAGCCGGAGGCGATCGTCGCGCCGACAAAGACCGGGTCCGCGATCCGCTGCAGGACATTGTCCACCGCGAAGGTGTTGAGCCATTCGATCCCCAGCTCATGGACCTTTTCGATCAGGCCGCAGCGCTTCATGGACAAGAACCAGCCGCCGTTGCCGTTGGGG
>DGUF01000187.1:0-1625 GCA_002394525.1 Lachnospiraceae bacterium UBA4317
TCTTGAAGGTGATGGCATCCTCGAAGACGCGGAGGTCGAGGCCGGTGCTCTTCTGGAGTTTGTCCAGGCGGTAGACCAGGGTGTTTCTGTGGATGAAGAGCTGGCGGGATGTCTCGGAGACGTTCAGGCTGTTCTCGAAAAATTTGTTGATGGTGGTCAGGGTCTCCTGGTCGAAGTCGTCGGGGTTTTTGCCCTTGAAGATCTCGCGGATGAACATTTTGCACAGGGGGATGGGCAGCTGGTAGATCAGGCGGCCGATGCCCAGTTCGTTGTAGGCGATGACGGTGCGGTCTTCAAAGAAAATCTTGCTGACGTCCAGGGCCATTTTGGCTTCCTTGAAGGAGCGGCTGACCTCTTTGATCTCCTCGACGATGGTGCCGTAGGCGACGCGGATGTCGTTGATCCCCAGTTTGTGGAGCTGGTCTTCGATGCCGACGGCGGTCTTCTCGATCTCTTTTTCCCTGCCGGGGTCGGCGATCTCCTTGACGATGACGACGTTGGATTCATCGACGGCGGTGACGAAGTCGGAGTTGCTGACGCCGATGTATTCCTGCATGAGTTCCAGGACGTTGCGGTCGCGGTCGGATCCGTTTTCGATGATGATGACGACGCGGCTGGCGTCGGGAGCGATCCGGAGTTTTTTGGCCCGGCTGTAGATGTCCACGAGCAGGAGGTTGTCCAGCAGGAGGTTCTTCATGAAGCTGTCCTTGTCGTAGCGCTCCTTGAAGGCGGCCATGAGGCCGCGGAGCTGGAAGGCGGCCATGCGGCCAACCAGCAGGGTATTGTCCGTATCGCCCTTGACGACCAGGACATATTCGAGCTGCTGGTCCTCCATGACCTTGAAAAACTGAAAGGTTCCCGCGGACTGGGAATCGGCGGGCGAGACGACAAAATCGGGTATTGCATGCACGGCGTCGGCGAAGACAGGGGCCGTCGAGACGACCTCTCTTCCCTCAGCATCCATAATACAGATTTCCAGCCTTGTGATTTCCTTGATCCCTTCGATTGTATTCTGTAAAACCTGATTTGATACCATCATACCACTCTTTCCTGCGGTTTCCCTCCGCATGAAAACATCTGTAAGGTCCCTGTCTTTCTATTTTAATGCAATTAGCGATAATAATCCACAAATTTCTTATATTTTTTTGTCGAAAATACACAAACTGTTTTTCGCGGAGATGGCAGTTTGCCCAAGGGGAGAAAAGGCCGGACCGTGGGGAAAGAAAAGAACCACAGCTATGGCGGCTGTGGTTCTTATATTCTCTGTATATACCTTATAAAAGGACGATCCGGTCTTCTTCGATCGAGATCTTGTTGTCCTTGAGGAGGTGGCCCACGGCGCGCTTGAACTCGTTTTTGCTCATGTGGGCTTTTTCACGGATGAGTTCCGGGGAGGCCTTGTCCGTGAAGGGGATGACGCCGTCTCCTTCCTCGAGCATCTTGAGGATGGCCGAGGCGTCGGCATCGATCTGCAGGTAGCCCTTTTCGCGGACGCTCAGGTCGAGCTTGCCGTCGGGCTTGACGCCTGTGACGCGGGCCTGGACGATGTCTCCGGCCTTGTATTCCTGCACGAGTTCCCGGCGGGGAATGAGCGCGGAGTAGATGCTGTCGACGGCGACGAAGGC
>DGUF01000187.1:1768-7460 GCA_002394525.1 Lachnospiraceae bacterium UBA4317
TTCATGGTGGCGCAGAGGCGCTCGCTCTTGTCGATATATACGGCGACGAGAACGGTCTGGCCCTCTTTCACTCTCTCCTTGGGCTGCTCGTGGTAGGGCAGCAGGAGGTCCTTGTCCAGTCCCCAGTCCAGGAAGGCTCCGATGCGGCTCACCTGGATCACGGTCAGGTAACCGACCTGGTGCAGGGTGAGCTTGGGTTCCTTGCGGGTGGCGATCAGCCTGTCCTCGGAATCCTTGTACAGAAATACCTCCAGCTCATCGCCGATCGCGGCGCCTTCCGGCACCTGCGAGCGGGGCAGGAGCACGCGCTCGTTCGGAACGTCCCCGGTCAGGTAGACCCCGAAGGGCACCTGTTTATCTATTTTTAGTACTTGTTTTTCTCCAATTTTCAGCATGTTTTCCCTTTCCCGAAATAGTCCGGAAAAATCCGATCTCCAGGACGGCGTAGGGTCTGCCGTCGTCCGCATTGAGCACAATGCAGGCTGTCTGAAGCGGTTCCGGTCTCCCGGCAGCAGTATCTGCTGCGCAGGGCTTGCCGTCATCCATCATTTCCACAGACATATTTCTCTCTGTTCCGGAGTCGTCTCCGGCCGGCGCGGGGATCCCGTAGAGGACCGGGCTGATCCGGTCGCCCAGCAGGGCCTGGCGCCTGTATTCGATCCGGAGGGTCTTTAACTCCACTCCGGGCGGAAGACAGCCGACGGCTATCCGCACATACTGTCCGTTGTTCATATGCCTGTTCGTATCCAGATGATACTCCTGGACGACCACCTGCGGCCCGTCGATCCCGGAAGTCTTTGGAATGCGGATCTTCCTGGAATCATACTGCATGTCGATCCGCTCCTCCAGAGGATACCCTTCCAGGATCTCCTGAGGAATGCGGACCGGGCGCATCGTCCCGATATCAACGAGTGTCCAGACTGAGTTGGCGTTTGCAAGTCTCTCGCCGTCGCAGGTCTCCATCAGAAAATTGCGGAGCCCCATCCCCCCTTTCATTTCGTAGGGGAGGGTCCCGATCCTGACCTTTTCTCCAAGGCCGGGCATTCTGAGGATCTCTACACGCCAGTAGACCAGGATCCATGCGAGATTTTTTTCACGCAGGGGACCTATTCCGATCCCCATATCTTCCGATTGAAAGGTGGAACAATCCTGAAAATAATCGATCAACTTTTCCGGCGTAAGTTTTCCGTCAGCATCGATCTCACTGTAACGGATCCGGCTCTCAAAAACATACATCCGTATCTCCGCCTGTCTTTGTCTGTTTAATGGTATTTCCGATAAGCTGTGGGTACCGTAACATCAGCTGCCATGCCTGTTGACGGCTTACATGAATGTCCGCGCAAAGTTCATCGCACAAAGCTTCACGCAATGGTTTTTCAGCCATGCTTTCCTTTTTTGAGGACACCCTTGGAATTGAAGTAGCATTTTCTGCCCTTGATGGTCTTCCAGCCGGTCGCTCTGACCTTGGTCTTCGGGTCAAAGTAGTACCAATTGCCGCTGATCTTTTTCCAGCCGGTGACAAATTTCCCGCCGGATTTGTCCGCGTAATACCACTTGCCCTTGTACTTGATAAAGCCGGTCCTGCGGATCCCCTTGCTGCTGAAGTAGTAGGTGTTTCCGGCGATCCATTTGGGGCCGCCCTGAAAACGGGCGTAGTTTTTGTAGGAAAAATAGTAGATATTTCCGCCGATCCACTGCCAGCCTCTGAGTAGGTTTCCGGTTTTGACGGAGGCATAATACCATTTTCCGCTGACTTTGAAAAATCCTGTCACACGCGCGCCGGATCTGTTGAAATAATATCTCCTGCCGCCGATATTCAGGAATTTGTTTTTGACGGTCTTTCCGTTCTTGTCGATGTAGTAGACCTTTCCGTTCACTGTCCTCCAGGTGGACCTGGAAGCCGTGGACGAGGAGGCTCTGCTGTTGAGGAGGATCGTGCGCCGTCTCCCTCCGCTGCCCATCCTCCACGGAACGTGAAAGACATTGGTCGTATGTCCGTCCACTACGGGCATGCCGGAGGCGTTGGTGCCGACACAGATGGTCGTGTGGTCGTAAACGCCGTCCCCCTGCCAGTCATAGTAAACGGGGTTGCCCCGTCTGACGCTGCCGTTGTCCGCTGTCACATAGGCCCCGTACTGCTTGAAGTGCTTCATGGCGGCGGGGACATTGATCCAGGGCACGGAATTCGGGAACCAGCTGGAGGTCTGCGGCATGCCGCCCGCGTACAGACACTGGGAGACAAAGTTGCAGCAGTCCAGTCCCCTGTATTCAACATATCTGCGGTTATAGTGTTTCCAGTACCTGTCAGCGTAGGCGATGGCCTTGCCGGCATCGTATCCGCTGTAGGAGCTGGTCGAGAGAGATGCCGTCCTGTGGATCTCCGGATCCGTCTCAGCTCTCTGCGTCTGCGCGGTGCCTCCCGCAACGACGACAGCATTGCTGTCCACCTCATAGGTCAGCTGCTTCGTCTGTCCCTGGCTGTCCACATCCAGCCTGTCCCCTCCTTCGGAGGCGGGGACGCCGGTTCCGGCA
The DNA here is from genome assembly GCA_002394525.1 of Lachnospiraceae bacterium UBA4317. The sequence continues at coordinate 4,301 of DGUF01000187.1, forward strand.
GCCGGACTGTCGGAAGCGATCTGCGCATAGGCGACGACTTCCGGACTGTAGTCCGATTTTACCTCATAGAGGGCTGCCGGCGCATCCTCTGTCTCAAGTTCGGGGTCTTTAGCGGCAGCATTTCTCCAGGTAAAGTTAACATCCGTCCCATTAATAGAAAAAGGAGTCCAGACACCTTCTGAATTCTGCTTCAGCGAAATGGAAAAGCTGTAGCTGTAAGCAGAGGCATTTTCCACATCCGAAGCGTTGGTCTCCCCGTAGCCCTGGGTCATCCACTCATCCACATCGATCTTCAGAACGCCCTTTTTGTATTCGCAGGCCGTGATCTGATATCTCGGGATCATTTCGCGGATCGAAGCTTCCTCGGTGATCATGAGCCGGGTATAATCGCTCTGGCGGTCCCACTCCCGGCAGATCCCGCCGCTGGCGGACATCTCCAGCCCCGCAGCCTTTACGGTCTCAGACTCCTTCTCTTTCCTTTTTTGTTCGGAAGCCATCTCTCCGTTGATCTGCGCGGCAATATAATCGGCCTTGGCCGCTTCATAGGCATCCATGACTGCCATGACGCTCTCGGAGGTATCTTTTCCCAGTTCGGAATACAGTACATCTCCGTCGGAACGGATCTTTCTCGCCGACTCGAGGATCTCTCCGTCGGTCATGTTTCCGGAGCTGCTGTAAAAGGATTCGACAGCCTCTTCAAAAGGCACTGTCTCATCCTTTGTCTCAGTCTTTTTTCTGCTGTCCGCAGCGTCCCTGTCCGCGGTCTTTTCGGCGGCCGTGCCGCCGGTCCGGCCTCCGGCACCGTAAACCGGCGCGGGACCTGCCGCGATCAGCACTGCGGCCATGGCGATCACAGTGCTCTGAAGGATCCGTTTCCACTTCTCTGTTACTGTTTCCAAAATACCCCCTGTCCTGCCGGAGCAGTCACTCTTTATTCCGTCCTGCCTGGTAGGAAACCGCCCGCATAAGGCTCCCGGAAGCCGCACCGCTTGTCCGGGGGGCAGTTTGCCGCAGTTTCCGCGTTACACTGAAATACTGCGCCGCTGTCCGCCTCCCTGGGGGGACACGGCCATGCAGCACTGCGCTGCGAAAAAAATTCGCATTATCAATACGCTTCGGTAACGTTTCTGCTTCCCTGATGCGTTTTTTGCACAAAACAAATGCATCCCTGTATGAGATTTTTTTTCTGTCCGGTCTTCGGGAGAGTTTCTTCTCGATACAGTCATGCATTCAGCACTAAAAAAAATACAGGAAAAACAAGGTGATACTTTATTATATACTTAAAAAAACGCCATGTCTACCTGCAATAAGGCTTAAATATGTGTAATATTTTCGTAACAATCATGCCCCATCCTGTTTGCCGTGAAAAAAGAAAAGTCAGAATCTCCATTGTTTATGCGGTTTTCAGTGGATTTTTCGCTGACATGGTACAGGCACTTTTTGCCCCACGCCCTGCCCCACCGTCAATCTGCGCCCGGCAGAAAGCCATGTCCGGAGAATCGCAGTTTCCTGTTTTTGCGATGGCGATTCGACAATACGAAACATTGTGATATGCCTTGCTGTGCGCGACACATCTGCTTCACAAGTGTGTCGCGCCGGGCGGGCACAAAAAAACTTCCTGCAGATCCTTCTGCAGGAAGCTTTTCGGGTTACTGGGCTAGCAGGATTCGAACCTGCAAAATGACGGAGTCAGAGTCCGCTGCCTTACCGTTTGGCTATAGCCCATTGCATTTTTTGAGCCGTTTATCTCTCGGCTACGAATGTAGATTATAGTGCATCGCTTTTAAAAAAGCAAGTGTTTTTTTAATTCTTTTCACACTTTTTTTATCGCATTTATTTATGCATTTTTCAGTTCACGGGTCATCCGCTGACAGGCGGCTGGTCCATTGGCAGTCCCGGGGCAGGCCGCTGCCCCGGGGCCGTGTTTTTGCGTTTGATGTGTCCGGATCCTTATTGTGCCGGGTCCGCCATTTTTGCAGGCCCGCCGATCTGTCTCCGCAGAGGGCCTGCCCGTCTGTTGATCTGTGACCGCGGATGGACCTGCCTGTCCGCTCCGGCGAAGCTGCCTGTCTGTTCCTTCCTTCGGAGAGGCCTGCTTATCTGTTCCTGTAGAGGCCGGGGTAGAGAAGGAGCAGCATGGGATAGAGCTCAAGTCTGCCTGCCAGCATGTCAAACATGAGGATAAACTTGGAGGGCAGGGACAGGTGGCCGAAATTGGCCGCGGGGCCGACCGCCGCGAGGCCGGGACCTATGTTGTTGAAGGTCGCCGCGACAGCGGTGAAGACGGTCTCCAGACTCTGGCCGCCGTCAAAGAGGGTGACCAGGAGGACAGAGACCGTAAAGATGACCACATAAACGCCGACGTACATGACGACGGACCGGACGGTCTCGCGCTCGACGGGCTTGCCGTCCATCTGGACAGCCGTGACGGCGCGGGGGTGGACATAGTGGTGGACCTCCTGGAGGCCGGCCTTGATCAGGATGACGATCCTGGAGACCTTGATGCCGCCGCCGGTGGAGCCCGCGCAGGCGCCGATAAACATGATCAGGACGAGCAGGCAGCGGGAATACTGGGGCCAGAGGTCAAAATCCACGGTCCCGTAGCCGGTCGTGGTGATGACCGAGCCGACCTGGAAGGCGGCGTGGTGGAAGGCCAGGAAGATGTTGTCGAAGAGGCCTCTGATGTTGATCGTGATCGTTATGATGCAGAAGGCGATGATGGCAAAGTACCAGCGCACCTCGGTGAGCCGGAAGGCTTCCTTTTTGTCCTTTCCCAGAAAGAGGAAGAAGTAGGCGTTGAAGTTGACGCCGAACAGGATCATGAAGACCGTGATGATCGCCTGCTGGATCACGGGGTAGCTGCCCACGCTGTCTCTGAGGATGCCGAAGCCTCCGGTACCGGCCGTGCCGAAGCTGAGGCAGAGGGTATCAAAGAGGGGCATGCCCGCGAGCAGGAGCAGGACGATCTCGACAACGGTCATGCCGAAGTAGATCAGGTAGAGGATCTTGGCTGTGTCGCGGATCTTGGGAACCAGCTTGCCGACGACCGGGCCCGGGCTCTCCGCCCGCATCAGGTGCATCTGACTGCCCATCATCCTGCGCTTGCGCATGGGCATGATGGCCAGGACGAAGACAATGACGCCCATGCCGCCGACCCAGT
>DGUF01000067.1 GCA_002394525.1 Lachnospiraceae bacterium UBA4317
TATGACACGACCGATTTTGCCAGGAAGATGGACAAGCTGATCTTCCCCAACAACCTGCACATGAAGGTGGCCTTCACCGGCTGCTCCAACGACTGCGGCAAGGTCCGCATGAATGATTTCGGCATCATCGGCATGACCGAGCCCCAGTACGACCCCGACCGCTGCGTCGGCTGCGAGCAGTGCGTCAAATACTGCAACAAGAGGTCTGTCGGAGCCCTCAAGGTCGTCAACGGCAAGATCGAGCGCGACACCAACCTCTGCATCGGCTGCGGCGTCTGCGTCACCTACTGCCCGACCAGGGCCTGGACCCGGAGCAAGGACCATTATTTCCGCCTGGTCCTGCTGGGAAGGACCGGCAAGCAGAATCCCCGCCTGGCCGAGGACTTCATCAAGTGGGCGGACGAGGAGAGCATCCTCAAGATCGTCAAAAACTGCTATGCCTTCGCCGAGGAATACATCGACAAGGAGGCCATCGAGGGCAAGGAGCACATCGGCTACATCGTAGACCGCGCCGGCTTCGAGACCTTCCTCAAATATGTCATGGAGGGAGTCGAGCTGCCCGACAAGGCCGAGGTCGCCACCCGGATCTACTGGGGCGGCAAGCGCTATGACAGGAGCAACAACCTCAAGTGAGCATCTGCCGCAGGATATGGTTCCATGTCCTGCGGCCTTGCTTTATTTGCATCTTTTTCGTTTTTTTTCTATACTGGAAGCCATGCCGCCAGGAGCCTGTTGTGTACGGGGCATGGAATGCCGGCAGGCAGATATTGTCGAAAAACAATATTATCGTCAGATAATTATTATCGTCAGATAATTATTGGCCGGCAGGCAATAATTGGCGGCGGGCAGATGTGGCCGGCAGACATTTTTCAATAAGACCAGAATGACAGAAAAAAAGGAGAAAGAGCAGTATATGAGATATTACGGCACAGTTTACAGACCGCCAAGCGAGGCCTACAGCCTGATCGTCCAGGTCACCCTGGGATGCAGCCACAATACCTGCGCCTTCTGTTCCATGTACAAGGAAAAGAATTTCGTGATCCGGCCCCTGGGGGATGTCCTGCAGGACTTCGCGGAATGCCGTCAGCATTACCGCTATGTCGAGAGGATCTTTCTGGCGGACGGCGATGCTCTGATCTGCAGGATGGACTATCTGCGCAGGATCCTTCGGTTCATAAAGACCAATTTCCCCGAGTGCAGGCGCATCACCTGCTATGCCTCCCCGATCAGCCTTCTGCTCAAGTCCGAGGAGGACCTGAGGACGCTGAAGGAGGAGGGCCTCGACATGGTCTACATGGGCCTGGAGTCGGGCTGCGATGAGGTGCTGACCAGGATGCGGAAGGGACACAGCGCGGCAGAGATCATCGAGGCGGGGCAGAAGGCCCGGCGCTGCGGCCTGGCCCTGTCCGTGACCGCGATCTCCGGCCTGGGAGGGACAGAGCTGATCCGGGAGCATGCCCTGGGCACGGCCAGGGCCCTGTCGGCCATGAACCCCGAGTATATCGGGGTCCTGACCCTGCTGATCGAGCGCGGGACTCCTCTGGAGGACTGGGTCCGCGAGGGGAGCTTTGTCGTGCCGCAGCTGGGGCAGATCCTGGAGGAGACTGCGATCCTGGTGGAGAATATCGATTCCCCCGGGAGCGTATTCCGCATGAACCATGCCTCCAATTATCTGGACCTGCGCGGGACCTTCAATGAGGACAAGGAAGACATGCTCGAGACGGTCCGGCGGGCCATGGACTCGGGCCGCGGGATCAGACCGGAATATTATCGGGAGCTTTAAGAAGGCCGGAATAACCCGTGAAAAACACCGGGGATCAGGCCGGAATATTACCGGGAGCTTTAGGAAGGCCGGAATAACCCGTGAAAAGCACCGGGGATCCGGAGGCTGTGGATAGAAACCGACACCGCTCACGCGGGGCCTGAGGATCTGGAAAACAGGCAGAAAAAGGGGGCTATATGCTGGAGAAGGGAAGCTACAGACAAGTGCGGGACATGCTCCTTTGCCGCGTGTCCGCGGTCGGTAAGGAGAGGGCAGACCTGGAGACCTGTGCCGGGCGGATCCTGGCGGAGGAAGCAGTGGCAGCGGCGGACAACCCGCCCTTTGACCGGTCCCCCTATGACGGCTATGCCTTCCGCGCGCGGGACACAGAGGGGGCCTCGGCCTCCTGTCCGGTCACCCTCAGGCTCGTGGACTACATAGCGGCGGGGGATGTCGCCCACACCGGGATCACGAAAGGGACGGCGGCCCACCTGATGACTGGAGCCCCGATCCCGCCGGGGGCGGACGCGGTCCTGCCCTTTGAGAGGACGGAATTTACAGACAGGTCCGTGACCATCTCCTCTGCGGTCAAAGCCGGTGAAAATGTGGTCCGGGCAGGGGAGGATGTGAAAAAAGGGACCGTTCTCTGCCGGCCCGGGACCCCTGTGGACGCCGGGCTCGCCGGAACGCTGGCCGGCCTGGGAATCTTTCACCCCCTTGTCTACCGGCAGCCCCTGGTCGGGATCATCTCGACGGGGACGGAGCTTCTGGAGGAGGACGAGCCTCCCGCGGACGGCAGGATCTACAACACCAACCGCTATGCCCTCCAGGCCGCCTGTGCCCAGGCCGGCTGCAGGACCCTCTATCTGGGCACGGCCAGGGACGAGGAGGGTGTGATCAGCGGCCTGATCCGCAGGGCCCTGTCGGAGGATGGGTGCGACGCGGTGATCCTGTCGGGCGGTGTCTCGGTCGGGGACTATGACTGTACGCCCTCGGCCATGGAAAGGGCCGGCGTGGAGGTCCTGGCCAGGGGGCTGTCCCTGAAACCCGGCATGGCGGGAGCTTTCGGGATCTTTGTGCCGGATCCCCTGGAGGCCGGCACCCGCGAAGAGAACAGTTCAGCCGGGGCGCCGGGCATTCCCGTTCTGGCCCTGTCGGGCAATCCGGCCGCCTGCATGACGGCCTTTTACGCGGTCGCCCTGCCCGTCCTGAAAAAGAGGGCGGGCTGCAGCCGGGTCCTTCCCGATCAGGTCCGGGTGCGCCTGGACCGGGACTACAGCCGCAAAAACCAGTCCGTCCGCCTCCTGCGCGGACGCGTGGAGGCCGGGGAGGCTGTCCTGGAGGTGACGATCCCCGAAAAGCAGGGCAACCAGATGCTCGGCAGCCTGGCCGGCAGCAATGTTTTTGTCGAAATCCCCGCGGGGACGGCTCTGCGGGCGGGAGAGACCGCCGAAGGCTTTCTGATCGGATAAACCGGATCAGATCAGAGGAAAGAATAAAAAGGAAAGCATAAAAAAACACACCGGTCCTTTTCACGGCGGAAGGGACAGGTGTGTTTTTGTTCTTCATCGCGCAAGACCCGCCGGCGGGTCCTGGGTCTTCATCGCACAAAACTCATAAGTGAGTCCTGAATGGCCGGGCCGGTCCCATGACCGGGAGCCGGACCGCAGGAAACCTGCGTCAGGGCAGCGCAGCGGGGTCAGGCGTCATTGAAATCGGGCATGCCGCCCGTGGCTGCGCCCAGGCTCCCGGAAGCGGCCGGCAGCATGGCGAAGTAGGTGTCGCGATACTTGGTATAGGTCTTCCTGTATTCCTCGTCCTCGTGGCGGAGGTCCCGGAAATAGCCGTGCTCACGGCTGGCCAGCTCGGGACGGGCCCGGACGACAACGGCCTCACCTACGTTGGAGGAGACGTCCGCGATACGGATCATGTCCGACAGGAGATTCTCGAAATTGGGATCCAGAAAGACATTGCATTCGCCGCGGCTCATGCGGGCCAGATGGCTGTCCTTGAGATCGGAGGCCAGGTCCGCGGCCACCTTGCGCAGGGGCTGGATCCGGTAAGCCGCCTCGATATTGCGCTTCCCGAAGGCTAGTTCGGTGTCGGCCAGGATCTTTTCCAGAAGGGCCTGGAGGACATCGAGCTCCCTGGCCGCCAGCTCCGAGAAGGCGACCTTTCTCTCCGCCATGCTCTGCGCGTTATCCGCGATATTGACGGCGTGGTCTCCCAGACGCTCAAATTCCGATACGACCTTGTAGTACTGGTCCAGGATAGAAACATGGACCTCGTCCTTGAGATGGGGCAGGAGGGCGACCAGGTAGCCGCTGATCCGGTCCGCGAAGAGGTCGATATTGACCTCCTCGTCCTGGATATCCTGGTAGACAGCTTCGTCGAAGTCGTAGAGGAGCTTGTAGGCCCGGCTTATGTTGGACTTTGCCAGCTGCAGCTGGGTCATGAGCAGGTCATAGCAGCTGTTCAGGGCCAGGGCCGGAGTGGAAAAGAAGACCGGGTTGAGGGCATCGAGCTTGTCCTGGTACTTGTTGGCCTTCACCGGCTCGTCCTTGACGATCCGCCTGCTCATTTTTTCCAGGAAGGGTAGGACCGGGATGAGCACGAGGGCGCAGCCCAGGTTGAAGATGGTATTGGTGTTGGCGATCAGACTGGAGTTCATGGTCTGGTTCCAGATCCCGTCCAGAAGTCCCGCCCTGTGGGCGATCGTGACCGCCACAATGGTGACCAGGGTCTTGCACAGGTTATAGAGGATGTTGACGATACCGACGCGCTGGGCATCAGCCTTGGCGCCGATCGAACATACGATGGCGGTCGTGACGCAGTCGCCCAGATAGACGCCGGCGATCACGGGATAGGTCCCGTGCCAGATGAGCAGGCCGGAGGAGGAAAAGGCCTGGAGGATACCGATCGTGGCCGAGGAGCTCTGCAGGACGAAGGCCACCCCGGCTCCGGTCAGATAGCCGATCAGGGGATTGTTGCCGATCCCGGCGAAAAGATCCTGGACCAGGGGAGATTCCGTGAGGGTGCTCACGGCGCTGGTCATGTTGAGCAGTCCGGAAAAGAGAATGCCGAAGCCGATCGCGATATTGCCGATCTGGCGGGCATTGCGGACGCGGTTCCCCATGCCCATGATCATGACGATTCCGATGATCAGGGCGATCGGGGCCA
>DGUF01000175.1:0-1357 GCA_002394525.1 Lachnospiraceae bacterium UBA4317
AAACGGAGCTGTCATCCAGCTCCGTTTTTCAGCACTTGTCACCTGGGATGGAAGGTCTCCATCGCGCTCAGCATGGCGCTGACCGCGTCGTTGTCGCCCAGGTCGCAGGTCAGCTCCCAGTCAAAGGTACCGAAGGAGGTCGTCTCCACATATTCCGCCTGGTAGATGGTGCCGGCTCCGTCCGACGAGGTGTACTCGTACTCGATGCCGGTGAATTTTCTCTCTCCCAGTTCAATGGTCCTGACCTCGGGGGCCGTGACGAGCCGGTCTCCCAGGTCCTCCTTGACCTCTTTGCTCTTTCTGGTCAGATAGTCAGCGGGCTTGCTGCCCTCCAGGTCGATCTTGTCCACGACGAAATAGGCGCCCTGCATATCCCCCTTGGGATAGACCGTCGTCGCGGGATCATCGGGAACGACCAGCCATTTCTTCTCCACGTCGAAAATATAATCGCCGGTAAAGGCCTCCTTTTTGGTCTCCTTCTCCGCGCTCTCCCCGCCGGTCAGCTCGGCTATGCCGACTGTGTGGCTGCCGCTGTCCTTCTCCTTTTTGTCCGTATCCTTTTTGTCCTTCTCAGATCCACTTGCGGTCTTTGCGGCCGCCGCGCTGTCTGCCTGGACGCCGTCCACCTTGATGGTCATGGTCCGGATGGCCAGCTTGAGGGCCTCGGAGACGGGGCCTGTGCTGCCCCGCATTCCCGCGGTCTTGTAAAAGACGTAGCGCCCGCTGCGGAATTCTATATAGGAGGCGCACTCGACGGTGTCCCCCGAAGGCAGGCTGTAGGACCAGGTCTGGCCGGTCAGCTCATAATCGTCCACCAGGAGGCTGCTCTTCTCCGGGACATCCACCAGGGTATTTTTGTACTTGCGGAGGATCTCCGCCTCCTCTTCCTCGAGGATCTGCTTCGTATCGAGCATATTCTCCGCGGACCTGCTGCTGACGGTCAGTCCCACCAGGTCCTCCTGGTCCGCGATCGTCATCTCACAGGCGCCCGTGCTCGTGAGCTTTATCTTATTGGCGGAATCATATTTGAAGGAAAAGCCCATGGCCGCGCTGACGCAGTCGCTGTAATCCGCGTACTGCTCCCTGGGGCCGTCAGGCGCAGGCTGGGACTCCTGAGTCCCGGCATCCGCCTTTTCGATGAGGGCTCCCTCCTCAGCGGAGGACTTGTCCTGCTTTTTCTCAGCGGCCTCCTGGCCCGAAACCTTCTGGCTGCTCCCCGCCTCAGCGGTCTTTGCATCAGCTGCCTTGGCAGTCTTTGCTGCCCCGGCCTTGTCCGCCGCCTTGGCGGTCTTTGCAGTTTCGGCTTTGTCAGCCGCCTCGGCGGTCTTTGCAGCTCCGGCCTTGGCATCCGCCGCCT
>DGUF01000175.1:1466-22425 GCA_002394525.1 Lachnospiraceae bacterium UBA4317
CCGGCCTTGGCATCCGCCGCCTCGGTGGTCTTTGCTACCCCGGCCTTGGCATCCTGTTTCACGGAGCCCGCGGCTTCTTTCCCGTCAGCCCCCGTCACAGCCGTACCGGACGCGGCGCCTTCCTTCCCGGCCTTGTCAGCCGCTGCCTTCGCGGCGGGATCCGCTGCTGCCGCAGTGGAACCGGCAGCGGACTCAGCCGCCTGCGGGGAGTCCTGTGCAGATGCCGGGGACCCGCTTGTCCCTCCGGAAGCTTCTGTCGATTCGGCGGGCTTTCCGCTCTCCTCACTGCTGTCCGTCTTCGTCCCGCACCCCGTGAACGCGGGGATGATCATCAACGCCAGCAGCAACGCAAAGCTCCGAATTTTCAAACAGTACTTTTCCTTCGCATCCCACTTCTTCATCAAGATTCCCCTCCGCAGTTCCGGGTTCTGTCTTTTCCTCCGGTTCCTCTGCCGCTTTCCCGGCTTCCGGTCCTTCCGCCCGCTCCGCGGCCCCCGGACCTGCCGACTTCATGCGATAGGTATCGATCCGCCGGCGCAGCTCCTCCTCTTCTCTCGAAAATCTGCTTCTCTTCCGGAGCCAGAGGCAGGCCAGGACCACAAGCGCGGCGGCCGGAGCCAGATCCAGAAAGGCTCTGTTGAAGGTATAAAACAACTCTGCCGTTGTGCCCATCATTCATCCTCTTCAGCGGAAAATCTCCGCAGGAGCTCTTTGCGGTATTCTTCTCTTTTTCTGTTCTGTCTGACTTTCCCGAAGACCAGGACGGCGACAGCCGCCGCGCAAAGTCCCCAGGCGATCAAATCACTGACCATCTCTGCCTCCAGCCACAGTCTCTGCCTGCAGATCCTGCAGGATGTCCGCCTCCATCGCCTCTCTCCGGGCTCCTGCCGCCTCCAGCCGGAGGGCGAACAGCTTCTTTTCGGACCGGTCCACATAAAAAGTATAACCCAGAGAAGCGAGAAGCACCAGTCCCATCATGCCCACGTGCCGGCCTCCCGCAGGAGCCGGTCCTCTGTCAAAAGCCGCCAGAGGGACCTGATCCTCCTCGATCGTGATCTGATCGTCGATCGAGAGCTTCTCCACGACTTCTATGCTCAGCCCCCCTTCTTCTCCCTCCGGGGCCTTCTCCGCCGCCGGAGCGGAACACGGCTGAAAAAAGAAGGCGGTCATGACCGCAAGCGTCCCGCACAAAAGGATCCGGACTATTTTTTCACTAATTCTTCTCATACTTTTCTCCCTGTCGAGCGCTTTTTGCAAACTTCGGGTTTGAATAAAAAGCTATCGAGCTTTTTATTCAAACTGCTTCCACGCCGAAGCGCCCTTTGCTTCGGCCCCGAGGAGAAATCATGGAGATGATTTCTCCGATGGGATCAGCGAAGTTTGCGCTTTTTGCAAACTTCGGGTTTGAATAAAACGCTATCAAGCTTTTTATTCAAACTGCTTCCTTTTCAGCCGCAGGTGAAGGATATTTCCGACATGATCCGGGATATAGACATCCATATCCTCCTTCGGATAGGGGAAAACGATCATCTGCTTGACGTCGTCCGTATGCTCCGGGAGAACCTTCTCCCCCGTTGCGGTGATTCCGTATACCCGGCCCAGATGCAGGCCGCTGTCCGGTTCATTGACATAGAGAAAGACCCGGCCGTCGGAGATCTCGCTGGATATGAGCTCGGGAGCCCTGTTGTCGACATCGGAGACCTCGACCCTTCTGGTCCGTCTCTGCAGGTTCAGGCTCGTCACCTGGATCTCCATGGTCCCGTTGCGGGTCGGCTCGACCGTAAAGGTCTTTTCCCCCGCCTCATATACGGGCAGGGCCTGTCCATGCACGGAGGCGGTCACCCGGGATATGGGGAGGAGCGATTCCGCGTCGATCACATAGATTGGGAGCCTGCGCTCCCCGGGCGCCTGGGCCTCCACCTTAAAATCCGGGGCGATAAAGAGAATGGGCAGGAGGAAAAACAGCACCAGCAGAGCTATGATCATTCCCCGCTGCAGGCCGAACCGCTCCCTGCGATAGACCGCATAGGCCGACAGTGCCTCTACCGGCACACTGTTGGGCTTCTGACCGCAGGCCCGGAAGACCTCTTCCAAAATGGCCGCCGCCTCATCCATATCGAGTGACGGCCTCCCTCTTCTTTCCTTCTTCATTGCTGTCCTTTTATCCGGTGAAACCTCGCGCTGCTGAATTCACGAGAATGCGCCGGCTGTTTTTCAACTTCCACTGCTTCAAAAAAGCATTTTCTGCAGGTGTCTTTTCCCGAACCGCAGAAAGTGCCGGACCTCTCTTCCGTTCAAATTCATGAGGTTGGCGATCTCCTCCGTCCCCATCCGGCGGAGATATTTCATCAGGATCACCTGGGATTCGATCAGGGGCAGGTCCAGCACCTGCCTGACCGTATATTTTTTCCTGTCGACCTCGATCTCTTCGACCCCGGAATATTCCAGGATCCCTCCCGGCCGCGGGCTTTGTCCGTCCCCCGCGTCCTCCCCGCTCTGCCTGTGGGCAATCTCAAAGCAGACCCGGAACATGATCTGGTTGAGCCAGGCGATAAAAAGGTCCGGGCTCTGCAGTCTGCCGATCCCCTTCAGGGCACGTGTGTAGGCCTCCTTCAGGGCCTCTTTGGCCTGGTCCGGATCCCCCAGGTCCTCACAGGCCCGGGCGTACTGGGTCCGGAAGGTCGCGGCATAAAGCTCAGCGAAGGCGTTGCTGCTGCCCCCCTGAGCTCTGGTCACCAGGTCATTCAGATAAGTACTATCCAGAATCTCCAAATCAATATCTCCTGTCCGGACGCGCGGCCCGGTCCCGCATCAGGCCTCGACCGGCCTGTAGAGCCTCCGGTATTCATCCTTTTCCGCCCGCCTGTCGGACAGGGCCACCAGGTCCACCAGACTCTTGACACTGCTGTCCTCGTCAAAGGCGACGCCGACCGCGTAGACCAGCTCCATCCTGCCCTCGGTCTGGCGCTGGCCCGAAAGCTGCTCGACCTCCAGCAGGAAGTCGGAAATGATCTCATGGCTGCAGCTGCGGAAAATGGCCAGAAACTTGTTGCCCCCGTTGCGTCCGATAAAGCAGTTGGAGGCCCCCTCCGGCGCGCCCTTGATCCTGGCTGCCTCCGTGAGGATCTCCGAAAAATCCCGGATGGCCTCATCTCCGCCCTCATGCCCGTACTTCTGATTGATCTCGACGAGATTGATCAGGTCCAGCGTGATGCAGCCCATATTGGCCGGCATCTTTTTGTGGAGATAGCGGCTGATATAGGCGTCACAGCTGTAGCGGTTGGCCACGCCCGTCAGGGTATCCGAATAGATAGCCTGGTCGAGGGCCAGATTTTCATGCTTGAGATCCGTAAATGAACCGAAATCCAGGAACATGAAAACAAAGGAGATGCCCATCATAAACCACAGGATCCCGCACAAAAGCCGGACATCCTGGTCCGAGGCAATGTTCTGATAAAGCGCGTCATTTCTGAAAATCGTAAAGAGAGCGGCCGCTGTCAGCACACAGTAGATCAGCAGCTGCACTGTCTTGATCCATTCAAATCTCTTCATATTTACCTCTCACGTCGCAGCGCCTTGTGCAGGGCCCTTGTCTCCGCAGAGATCCGCCTGGTCCGCTCCTGCAGGAATCCGCCAGATCTAGATCTGCCTCTGCAGAGAATCCGCCCGACCAGCTCCTGCATGTCCCCCATGTCTCCGGGGCCTCAGGGCTCCTGCCGGCCTGTCGTCCCGTCCCCGACGGGCCCGATTCCTGCAGGGCCGATCCTCAGCAGGATCTTTCCCTTGATCTGCCGCAGATTCACTTCTCCGAAGGTCCTGGAATCCAGGGACGCCATGCGGTTGTCTCCCAGCACAAATACGTTTCCTCTCCTGACCTTGTAGGGGTAGATAACTCCCCCGGCTTCCTCCAGTGTCTGTCCATGGCTCATGCTGTCCTTCAGCTCTCCGCCGTTTACATACACCTTCCCGTCCCGCAGGTCCACGATGTCTCCTCCGACGGCCGCGACCCGCTTCACATAATAGTCCCCGGAGGGCACCCGGATCGAGACGACGTCTCCCTGCCTGTAGCTTTTTTCCAGCCGGTAGTAGACGACCAGATCGCCTCCCGACAGCTGCGGCTCCATCGAGTCGCCGCTGACTGCGGACAATCCGATCACAAATCTGAACACCACGAACAAAACCGCGATCAGCATAATGAAATGCATGGAATCATGCAGCCATTCCAGCTTATATGCATTATACTTTTCAAGTATTCTGTCTTCTTGCATCATATCTTTCGTGCGCATCGGAACACCTTCCGGTGCAGACTTCAGCCTGCTCTTAAATCATACCACATGCTCCCGCATGAAAAGCGTCATATTCAGACAATATTGTGCGAAAGCCGTTGGATTCAGATTGTTTTCTTCTGCCCGCCGCTGCCGGATCAGTCCTGCGCCGGGGCAGCCGGGGCAGGACCGCAGTGCCCGTATTCCCGGGCCAGGCTGTGGACCTCATAGCGCTCGTCACCCGTCACCTCCTCCCGGATCCGGAGGCAGTCGGGGATCTCGACGGTCTGCGTCTCGCTCTCAAGGGAGACCTCCAGCAGAGCCCGGTCCTCCCAGAAGGGATAGAGATCCACCGCGAGCCCCTCCCCCTTCCAGGCCAGGTAGAAGCGCTTTTTCCGGATCTCTCCGGTTCCGGGATCCGCGCTCTTGCAATAATCATCGTATTCACGCCCGGAGAGCCTTCTCTCCGATTTCAGATATCTCTTTCCTCCGGAGATCTCCTTTCTGGTCAGGTAGAAGGTATCCTGCCCGCCTGTGGTCTGCCGGCGTACCCGGACCTCTTCATTCTCCGGGGCCCGCAGATAGACCTGGCTGATATCACACTCGGTCACCGTGCTGTCCGCCAGCTTTTTCAGGGCCTCCGGATCCGGATAGTCGATCAGGAACCTGCGCCGGATCTCCGGCGGCTGCTGCTCTCCCAGACAGGCGGCGATCTCCGCGATCAAATGCCGCATCTTCTCCTCGAACCCGCCCAGGTTTTCGATCACATAATGCCGCGGATGCTCCGCCCAGACCTCCAGCAGGCAGTCATCAAGGGCCCGGGCCTGCTCAGGTGTCTCGCTGCGCACGGCATTATTGGCATTGCCGTAAAAGGCGAGGGCGTTTTTGGCCGCCGTCTCCAGGTGAAAGATCCCGTCGTAGCTGTCCAGCAGCTCCTCCCTGCCGGTCCCCAGATCCCGCACGACCTGGTCAAACTCCCCTTCCGTCATATAGGCCCGGTTATCCATAAATCCCCGGTCGCAGACGATCAGGACCTTGTGCAGGATACGGTCCGCACCGGCAATATCCTCCGCCGCTCTCTCAAACACCTTCTCCTTCTCGAACTGCAGCTTCATCTGAAACTGCTGATAGGCCATGGGAGTGGAGCAGCGGCCGGGCGTGATCCCCGCCGTCATCATTTCCGTGGCGGGCTCCGAGAGGAAGAGGACCGTATAGCCCATCTTCTCGAAGGTGGTCTGGATCCAGGTCATCCCGGTCGTCTTGCCCGCGCAGGGCCCTCCCGTGATCACGATCTTGCGGTATGCCCTTCCGTTTTTTCCCCTTCTCTCTGCCATATCCTGTCCTCCGGCTCCATCAAGCAGCCCATCACCCATTGTTTCTCTTCCCCGCGGCCCGGAAGGCCCGGGATTTTAAAGAAGGGGTGCCGAGCTTTCCCGGCGCCCCTTTTCATACTTCCCTATTGCCAGACGCGCCTGAGCGAGCCAGCGCGCAGACAATCACCTAGCGGTGATAACACCTGGCGGTGATAACACCTGTCAGTGCTGTCACCTTGTCCGTCCTGTCCGTGTCCCGAAGGGGACGTGGTCAGACAGCGGCCGCTCATGGACGCGCGAAGCGCCCCCGGTCTCAGCCTGTCTGTTCAAAATCAATTGCTCCCGGCGGCCGGTCACTCTCCGAAAAGGGGAGTGGAAAAATATCTCTCTGCCGTGTCGGGAAGGACCGTCACCACGGTCTTGCCCTCTCCCAGCTTAGCGGCCAGCTTCAGGGCCGCTGCCACATTGGTTCCGGAGGAGATTCCGACCATGAGTCCCTCCTCCCTTGCCAGCCTCTTGGAGGTCTCGATGGCCTCGCTGTCGGTCGTGACACAGATCTCGTCATAGATATCGCGGTTGAGGATATCCGGGATAATGCCGTCGCCGATTCCCATCTGCATGTGGGTCCCGATGGTTCCGCCGGCCAGGATCGCGGCGTTTTCGGGCTCCACCGCCCAGATCTCGATGTCCGGATTGTGGTCCTTGAGGACCTCGCCGATCCCGGTCAGGGTCCCGCCCGTCCCGATCCCGCTGCAGAAGCCGTGGATGGGGCCGTTCACCTGCTCCAGGATCTCCTGGGCTGTGAAGTTTTTCTGGGCCATGGTATTGTTGGGATTGGAAAACTGCTGGGGCACAAAAACCTTGGGATTCTTTTTCTGCATGCGCAGGGCCGTCTGCAGACATTCATCGATGCAGGCGCCGATATCACCGGCATCGTGGATCAGGCGGACCTCCGCCCCGTAGTGGCGAACCAGCTTGGCCCTCTCCTCACTGACCGAATCAGGCATGATGATGATCGTCCTGTAGCCCCTGACCGCGCCGACCAGGGCCAGTCCGATCCCCTGGTTGCCGCTCGTGGGCTCCACGATGATCGAATCCGGGCCGATCACCCCTGCTTTTTCAGCCTGCTCGATCATATTGAGAGCTGTCCTCGTCTTGATGGACCCGCCGACATTGAGTCCCTCGACCTTGACGAGGACCCGGGCGCTCCCCGGCGCAGGCATGCGCTGCAATTCCACCATGGGAGTATGTCCAACCGCTTCCAGAATATTCCTGTAGATCACGTTCTGTATTCCTTTCTGTCTTTTCCGGCCCCGGAGGCCGTTTTATTTTTAATCTCGCTGTCACAGAATACCATTGTAAGCCCTTTATTGCAAGACGAAGGGACGCGGAACGGTTGATTAGAATACACAAATCCATTATAATAATTCTGGCCAAACGCTTCCGGCAAGGCAGGTTTCCGTTTCTGTTTCCTTTGTTACTGCCGCTGCCGGGATCCCGAGGCCGCCGGCCCCACCCCATTTCTAATCTCCTGCCGCCGCGCGAAGCTGAGCGGCATCTTCCTTTTAAATACGGGTTCAGCCGGCCGTGTTTTCAGTGCTGTGCCAAAGACGTATATCTATTATTTTAAGGAGGACATTCCACATGATTTCCTGGAAAAATCTGGACACGCTCGCTGTATATGAAAAATTCCTCGGACTCAAGGGCCGCGTCAATCTCGTCGAGGCCATGTCCGGTGAGGAAGGCGCCAGCCGTGTCGCAAAGTATAGCGTACCCATGGCCTGCGGGCTCAAATACAACTTTGCCGCCAAGACCATCGACGACGAGTCCCTCGCCGTTCTGGCCGAGCTGGCAAAGGAAGCACAGCTGACAGAAAAATACGCGGAACTCTACAACGGCGCCGTGATCAACACCGGTGAGAAGCGCCTGGTCCTTCACCAGCTCTGCCGCGGACAGCTGGGCGGCGATGTCATCGCCGACGGTGTCAACAAACGCGATTTCTATGTATCCCAGCAGAAAAAGGCCGCTGAATTCGCCAACAAGGTCCATGCGGGCGAGATCACCAATGCCGCCGGCGAGAAGTTCACGACCGCAGTCCAGATCGGCATCGGCGGAAGCGACCTGGGCCCCCGCGCCCTCTATATCGCCCTCGAGAACTGGGCAAAACAGAATGACACCCTCAAGATGGAGGCCCGCTTCATCAGCAACGTCGACCCCGACGATGCCGCGGCCGTCCTCAAGTCCGTCGACATTCCCCACACCCTCTTCATCGTCGTGTCCAAGTCCGGAACGACCCTGGAGACCCTGACCAACGAGTCCTTCGTCCGCAACGCCCTCATGGACGCCGGCGTGGATCCCTCCAGGCACATGCTGGCCGTCACCAGCGAGACCTCCCCTCTGGCCTCGAGCCCGGATTATCTGGAAGCCTTCTTCATGGATGACTACATCGGCGGACGCTACTCCTCTTCCTCCTGTGTAGGCGCCGTGATCCTCTCCCTGGCCTTCGGCCCCGAGGTCTTTGACCGCATCATGAAGGGCGCCCACGAGGCAGACAAGCTGGCCATGAACCCCGACATCCTGCAGAACGCAGCCCTGCTCGACGCCCTGATCGGCGCCTACGAGCGCACCGTCGAGGGATGGCTGTGCACGGCAGTCCTGCCCTATTCCCAGGCCCTGAGCCGCTTCCCGGCCCACCTGCAGCAGCTCGACATGGAGTCCAACGGCAAGTCCGTCAACCGCTACGGCGAGCCCGTCGACTACGTGACCGGCCCCGTCATCTTCGGCGAGCCCGGCACCAACGGTCAGCACTCCTTCTACCAGCTCCTGCACCAGGGCACCAACATCATCCCCATGCAGTTCGTCGGCTTCAAGGACAGCCAGATCGGCATGGACGTCGATATCCAGGGCAGCACCAGCCAGAAAAAGCTCTGCGCCAACGTCGTCGCCCAGATCATGGCCTTCGCCTGCGGCAAAGAGGATGAGAACCCCAACAAGGCATTCGCCGGCGGCCGCCCCTCCAGCATCATCATCGGCGACCAGCTCAATCCCGAATCCCTCGGCTCCCTCCTGGCCCACTTCGAAAACAAGGTCATGTACCAGGGCTTCATCTGGAACGTCAACAGCTTCGACCAGGAAGGCGTCCAGCTCGGCAAACTCCTGGCCAAGCGCGTCCTGGCCCACGAGACCGACGGCGCCCTCAAGGCCTACGCCGACCTCTTTGAGATCTGAGTCACCGGCACTTTGCTGAAGAATAAATAAGGCAAATAAACAAGACCCCTGCAGAACTTCCGCAAAGGAAACCCTGCAGGGGTCTTTTTCTGTCACCACATAACGATCCGCAAAAACAGGACTTTCCGAAAAAATGCCTGTCCGCAAAATTTATTTCACTAATGCCGAAATCTCACGGAATCTCGGATGGCGCGAGTCGACCGTCAGCTCAAAGAGGACCGACTCGGCCGTCGTCACCAGGATCCCCTCCTGAATGGCCCGCTGGATCGCGGTCTTTTTATCAGACTTTTTGCGGGAGGCGACCGCATCCGTCACCAGGATCGGCTGAAAGCCCAGCTCCTTGAGGCCGATGCAGGTCTGCAGCACACAGACATGGGCCTCGGTCCCGCAGACCAGGACATTTTTCCGGGCATTTTCCTGGAGCGCAGCCAGGATCGCCCCGTCCTGGGCACAGCTGAAGGTCCTCTTGTCAAAATACTCCCTGGTGCCGGCAGCCTCATAGACCTCCGGGATGCTGTCCCCCAGCCCCTTCGTATACTGCTGGGTGATCAGCATGGGGATCTCCAGGATCTTCAGGCCCCGGATCAGCATCAGGGCCCGGTTCTCACATTCCTTGCGGCCGCCCATGGCAGGCATCAGCCGCTCCTGCATATCGATGATCATACACTGGGTTTCTTCGGGTAAAATTCTCATGGGGGCTCCTTTATTTTTTAGCTTTTCTAGCTTCTCTGGCCCCGATCAGGCTCTCGAGGGTCTCGTAGAGGTTGTCGGGCTCGACCGGCTTGGACAGGTGGGCATTGAGGCCTGCCTGGAGGCTGCGCTGGACATCCTCGTCGAAGGCGTTGGCCGTGAGGGCGATGATGGGGATCTCCGTGGCGTCCTCATGGTCCTTCAGGCCGCGGATGATCCCTGTGGCGGTCAGGCCGTCCATTTCGGGCATGCGCATATCCATGAGGATGGCGTCATAGGTGCCCGCCGGCTGCGAGGTGAACATGTCGACGGCCGCCCTGCCGTTCTCCGCGTGGTCGACGGTCACGCCCTTCGTGTTCAGCAGCATGATGATGATCTCCGCATTGATCTGGACATCCTCCGCCAGCAGGATCCGGCGGCCGTTCAGGTCCGCCTTCGCATCCCCCTCATGCACAGAAGCATTTCTGCGCCTGAGGGCCTTTTTGAATTCCTCGATCACCGTTTCGGCAAAGAGAGGCTTGGAGACAAAGCTGTCCACGCCGGCCTCTGTGGCCTCCTCCAGCACGTCCTCCCACCGGTAGGCGGTGAGGAAGATGATCGCGGAATCCTCGCCGGCGATCCTGCGGATCTGCCGGGTCGTCTCGATCCCGTCCATCTCCGGCATCTTCCAGTCGACCAGGATCAGGTTGTAGGGCTCGCGCCGGGCGTGGCGCAGGCGGACCATCTCGACCGCCTCCTCCCCGGAGCCCGCCGTCTCGGAGGCGATGCCGACCTTTTCCAGGACCAGTCTGGCATGCTCGCAGGCGACCGGGTCATCATCGATGACCAGGACGCTCAGCTCGTGGGGGCTCAGCTCCTCTTCATCCGCCCCGGAGACGGGGTTTTCCACATCCATCAGGGTGACCGTGACGGTAAAGGTCGTCCCGACGCCCTTTTCACTCTCGACCTCGATCTGGCCGTTCATGAGCTCCACGATATTTTTCGTGATCGCCATGCCCAGGCCGGTGCTGCCGTACTTGTTGGTGGTGGAGGAATCCTCCTGGCTGAAGGTATCAAAGATCCTGGGCAGGAAGTCCTTGTCCATACCGATGCCGGTATCCTTTATCTTAAAGCAAAGGGTGGATTTTCCCTCATAATGGGCGGTCCGCTCCACGATCAGGTCCACATGGCCGCCGGGCTCGGTGAACTTGACGGCGTTGCTGAGGATGTTGATGATGACCTGGCGGAGCTTCATGTCATCGCCGATATACTGGTTATCCACTTGCCCGATGATCCTGCACTGGTAGTCCAGGCCCTTGTCGTGGCACTGGCCGCTGACCATGGTGTTGACACTCTCCAGGAGTCTCGAGAAGGAAAATTCCTCATTTCGGATGGTCATGCGCCCGGACTCGATCCGGCTCATATCCAGGATATCATTGATGATATTGAGCAGGTGCTGGGCGGACCCGCTGATCTTTTCCAGGTACTCGCGGGTGTTTTCCGAGAGCCCGGGATCACTGAGGGCTATGTTGTCCAGGCCGATGATCGCGTTCATGGGAGTCCGGATCTCATGGCTCATATTGGACAGGAAGGCTGTCTTGGCCCGGTTGGCCTCCTCCGCGGCGGCGAGCGCGTCGCTGAGGGCCTGATTTTTGGCCAGAGAGTCCCTCATCTCCTGATCGATATCCGTAAAGCCCACGCCGATCGCGTGGACCTGGTCATCCGACCGGTCTTCCGCGTGCCGGACACTGGCCATGCGGAGCATCTCGTAGATCTCCCTGCCGCCCCGGATCGTCAGATAACGGTGGACCAGCAGATTCTCCTCCGCCAGCCTGCGCCGGACATTATCCGGATCGATGAAGGCCAGGAAGTCCTCCCTCCAGCCCTCTGCCACAAATTTTTCAGCATAGGACCGGAAGGCCTCGCTGAAGCGGAAGGGCTCGCCCTCCTTGAGTGCACCCTCATTGCGATGATCAGCCCGGTAGCAGATGCCCTCATCCGTATCCAGGTCGACATAATAGACACTGCGGTAGTCTGAGGCCATGGCCGTGATCATGCGGTCCTGCTGGACCCGCTGCTTCTCCTTTTCCAGCAGCTCCTCCTGCAGGGCGATCCTCCGCTCCAGCTCCTCCTGCTTGACGCGGTTCTCCGCCTCGGAGGTCTCTTTTTCCAGCCGCAGCCGGGCAGACCGCCGGTTCTGGACGATCACGATGGCAAACATGGCCAGCATGACAGCTGCCGTCAGGATCGACTGCAGCAGACTCCGGACCACGATGCCCCGGAAGATCGTGCTGATATGGTCCTGGATGACACTTTCCCGGATCAGATAGGTCAGCAGCCAGTCCGTGCCCCCGATCGGCACATAATAGAGATTTTCCTTGATCCCGTTATAGGTAAAGGTTATGACACCCCTGTGCCCGTCGTTAAAATCCCCCTTCAGGTGGTCCAGGCTGAAGCCCTCTTCAAAGGTCGCATTTCCCATCGCGTCCAGGAGATTGTCCTCCCTGGCCAGACCTCCCAGGACCATATCGGTCAGCGCCACACCGTCCCTCGTATAGATATTGCAGAAGGTGGACCCGTTGTCCGCGGACCTGAGGGAGATCCCCTCCAGCAGCTGCTTCATGTCGATCTCCATAAAGCAGATCTGCATCCTCTTCCCCTCGAAGGAGAAACCCTCGAGAGGCACGGCGATGACCACCTTCTTCTCCTTGCTCTGCAAATCCTTGATATAGATCCCCGGCGCTGAAAGTCCCTTATAATCAAAAGGATACTCAGCGATATTGGACTGCCGTCCGGACGATGTGTAGATCAGGCCGTCCTCATTCACCAGGGCGAATTTATCCAGATTGTACAGCCTCCTGATCCTGCCCTGAAAAACCTGCAGATCCTCCGCTGTCTCCGGCCTTTCCTCCTCCAGAAGCCCGATTGCCGTATAGAGATTGGTAATATTCCCCGAGAGAGCCCTGGCAACGACCTCTTCCCGCCGGCCCGCAAGCTCTTCAAGATAGAACATACTGACAGAATGAACCGCCTCCTCCGTCGCCCTTCCGGCGCTCTGTCCTGTCCAGATCGTCCCGAAAAACAGGATCAGGACAACAAGGAAAATACCCACCGCTATGAACTTACCGGAATCGCTTTTCTTCCTCATCTCTCAAACTCCCGCAGGGGCCATTTTGAAAACCGGTCCCCTCCTATCATTTTCTTTCACAAAAAAGATTATACCTTATCCGGACTCTATTTTACAGCCCCCGCGGGTCAGGTCAGCCCGGGAAAATCCGGAAGATCCGGGGAACACCTGGCCATGGAAAGCTCAGCCCAGGAAAATCTCGATCCCGATCGCGATCAAAATACAGCCCCCCAGAACAGAAGCCTTCCAGGACAGCGCGGTCCCGGCCTTCTTCCCGATCGCCAGTCCCCCGAGACAGAGCACAAAAGTGACCGCGGCTATAATGACCGCTGCCGCATTGGCCGTCCCGAACCCGTACTTCTCAATCGTAAAGCCCACGGACAAAGCATCGATGGACGTAGCGACCCCCTGCATCAACAACTCCCCGCCGGACAGACGGGTCCGCTCCACCTTCTCCGGATCCTTCTCCCCGCGCTCCCGGATCCCCTCCAGCAGCATCTTCCCGCCGATATAGAGCAGCAGCACCAGCGCCACCCAGGGGATCAGCCCCTCCAGCACGGAAAAAACATCCATGATAAAACGCACACAAATCCAGCCGATCACAGGCATACTATACTGAAAAAACGCGTAGACACCCGCGATCCCGCACATCCTCGCCCGCCTCATCCCCGGCTCCCGCAGACCATTGGCCAGCGAGACCGAAAAGGCGTCCATGGCCAGACCGACCCCCAGAGCCACACTGTTTATGATAAAACGACTGTCCATAATTTCCTTTCTATTAAAAGATACCAGACAGGCCGGAATGCGCCCGGGAACGGGAGTAAGTCACCATTGACTCTCCATTTGCCTTCCCATTGACTCCCGTCCCCCGGCTCACAGCAGCCTCCCCCGCTTCACCCCTCCTCCAGGATCTCCAGCCTGCCCTCATTGCGCAGACTCACCTGGTCGTGCAGGGCCAGATAATTCCAGAAAGACATGCGGTCATTGTCGCTGAGCTTTTTGACCGGAATCTCCCCGCCCAGCTCCTCCGGCCTGATTCCCAGAAAAACCTCGGGATTTTTATAGGCATACCCCGTGATCCCCAGCGTATAGGTCCCGTCCGGGTCAATCGGCCCTCCGCGCAGCTCCATTTTCCGGATGATCTTCTCCTCCCGCGTGATCTGCGCCCGCAGATTTTCCGAGAAAAAGAGATAAATGGCAGTCCCCTCCCAGGCATCCTTGCGCAGCGTATGCCGGATGACCGCCTCCAGCCTCCGGCCGCTGACCGTCAGCTGATAGACCTCATTTTCATAAGGAAAGGCGATGATAAAATCCTTCCTGGTCACCACAGGCCCCATCCTCTTGGCCCGGATCACATTGGAGGATAACAGGAAGACATCCGTATCGAAGGTATTCTGATACAGGTCTGCGAAAAGATCCAGCAGCTGGGTCTCCCGGTGAAAGCCCGGATGAGTATACTCACGGTCAAAGGTGACCAGGACCTGATCATATTTCTTGTCCACCTCCGTCTGAAAACGATCCGTATAAAAATCGATCAGAGGATCCCGCTCGCTGGTCCGCTCATTGACCGGGAGCAGATTCCACTCCCAGCGGTCCAGCTTCTTTTCATCCGGATCATAATAGAGATCAAACCGCCCGACCTGACCGCTGCCGCAGCCGGCCTGGACCATGGGAATCCCGTTGACCACAAGCGGCTCCTCCATAAAACTGTGGGAATGCCCCCCGATGATCAGGTCCACACCCCACTCCGGCCTGATCAGACCCGCCAGCTTCTTGTCCTCCTCGATCCCGATATGCGTCAGCAGGATCGTGATATCCGCCCGGCCAATACTTTCCCTGGCCAGAAGCTGACCGATCTCCTTCATGGGATCCCGGATACTCACCGCCCCGTCGACCTGCTCCTCCTGTTGGAGCTTCTCCCCGATACTGTCCGTCAGAAGACCGATGAACCGCACCCGGACCCCCTGCCGGACAATATCCACATAAGGCAGAAAGACCCGCCTGTTCAATTCACGAATATAAATATTGGAACATACCACAGGAAAATCCGCGCACTTTTCCAGAAAAAGCAGATGGGCCAGCCCGTAATCCACCTCATGATTTCCCAGACAGAAAACATCCGGCTCCAAAGCATTGGTCATCCGGATCGTGGACAGCCCCCTGTACTCCTGATCGATGATCGAACCCATAAACATATCGCCGGCGACCGCATAAATGACATTGCGCTCCTCCTGCCGGATCCTCCGCAGCTTCCCCGACAACAGAGACAGACCGCCCGTAAAGACCTGATCCTTCTCGGCCCCGAAAAAATCCCCATGTATATCATTGGAATGCAGGACCACCAGATGCACCGGCTTCCTCCTGCGCGACTTTACTTCACTCATATTTCTTACTGTTTCCTTTCGAGTCCCCGACGAGTCACCGGGGAGTCACCGGGGACGGTTCTACTGACTCATTCCCGCAACGAGTCACCGGGAACGGTTCTGCTGACTCATTCCCGCAGTCAGCCAGGTCAGATGAGTCACCGAGTCAGCGGGGACGGTTCTACTGACTCATTCCCGCAGTCAGCCAGGTCAGATGAGCCACCGGGGACGGTTCTGCCGACTCATTTCTAAGTGAGTCTCCGGGACGAGTCATCAGTATGTGGGTCTCCGGAACGGGCCTCCCGCCCCCTTCACCTTCTCAAATACTTCGAGGAGACCGGGAATTCAAAATAAGTATCCGGATACGGCTCGCCCTTTAGAGTAAAATGCCACCACTCATAGTCAAAAGGCTCAAACCCCGCACTGATCATGGCCGCCTGCAGAGTCATCCGGTTCTCATACTGCTCCTCACTGATCCCCCTGTAATCAGGATGGGAAAGCGGGCCGAAGTAATCAAAGGGCCCTCCCATGTCCACTTCCTTCCCGGTCCTCATATCCAGCAGAGTCAGATCCACCGTACTCCCCCGGCTGTGACTGGACAGTTTGGCAATATACCCCTTCTCAAAGAGCTCCTGCTTTTCCAGATCCGGATAAAAATAAGGCTTCATGCGGATATCCGTATCCTCGATCCCCCACATGACAAAATGCCTGACCGCGCAGGCCGGCCGATAGGCATCAAAGATCTTGAGCCGATAGCCCATCACATTCAGCCTGCTGCCCGCCTCCTCCAGCGCCCTCGCGGCCTCCCTCGTCAGGATCGCGCAGGGCTCCTCATAACCGACGATCCTGTCCCCTATAAAATTATAAGTCGAATAATAACGGATTTCCTGAATGACCCCGGGGACCAGATCCGCGACCTGCACAAAATCAGAAGAATCCATCGTAAGTCTGTTCCTGTAATTGCCCGACATAAACTTCTCTCTTTTTACTGTGAAAAAATTATGAAAACGAACCATTTACCTTCTTATATAAGAAAATCAGTATATCATTTTCATTTCTTTTGTGCTACACTAATGCACCGGTCAGAAAACCGCTTAATGCACCGGCCAAAAGACGGCTTAATGCCGGTCAAAAAAACGCGAGACCCGGGACCTCTCCCGGCCACCATCAACAACACTTTACAACACTGTTTTTACATAATCATAATCATCCGGAGGTGATCATCCACATGCTCGTGGAATCCAATTTCAACACAGGCCAGGAACATCAGGAACTGTTCCCCCTCAAAAAAGAATCCTTTCCCCTTTTGTGCAGCACGACCAGACTGGACTGCTCGGCGGACATGTCCATCCCCTGGCACTGGCACAATATGTTTGAGATCAACTATATCGTCAGCGGGGAGCTCTCCCTGCAGACCCAGGACAGCTCACACATTTTCGGCGCGGGCGATACCGCCTTCATCAACAACGGCATCCTCCACACCTGCACCGCGATCGGCACTGTCCCCTGCGAATACTACACCATCCACTTCGACATGCACTTCCTGTCGGGGATGTATAACAGCATTTACGAAGAAAAATACTTTCTTCCCATCATCCGCAACAATGCCCTGCAGATCTGGCGCATCCATCCGGACTCCCTCCCTCACCTGAAAATGATCGAGGCCGTCCTGCGCACCGTGGAGATCAGCCGGGAGGAACCCTTCGGCTACGAATTCGATGTCCGGAGCCTGCTCAGCGACTTCTGGCGCCAGCTCCTGCTCGACACCAGGGACGTCAAATCCACGGCAGCGCCCGCCAACGCCATTGATACCGAGCGGATCAAGATCATGACCGGCTACATCAAGAGCCACTGCGGCGACAAGCTCACCCTGGAGGACATCGCAGCCTCCGCCGGCATCAGCACCCGCGAATGCACCCGCTGCTTCTCCCGCTGCATCAACACCTCGCCCAACACCTACCTCAACCAGACGCGCCTGTCCATGGCCGCCGACCTCCTCGCCGGCAGCGCCAAGAGCATCATCGAGATCAGCGAGGAATGCGGCTTCAGCTCCCCCAGCTACTTCGGCAAAGTCTTCCGCGAATCCATGGGCTGCACCCCCAAGGAATACCGCGACAAGGACGCCGGCCAGACCCAGCCCTGGTACTACTCCACCCAGTTCAGCAAGATCGTGCGGAAATAACTCGTTTTGGCAGCGCCAGGCGAGACGGGGGACATTCCGGCTGACTCGTTTTTGCAGCGCCAGGCGAGACGGGGGCGCTCCGGCTGACTCATTTTGGCAGTGCCAGGCGAGACGGGGGACATTCCGGCTGACTCGTTTTTGCAGCGCCAGGTAAAACGTGGCAACGAGTCACTGCGGCTCACCGCTTCACACCGCTTTTCATAAAAAAGACTTCCGGAACCAGTCTTCCGGAAGCCTTTTTTCATTATAACAAATATTTTTCCCCGGCGCAGTCTCTGCCGGATCTTCTGCGTAAAGCCCTCGCAGCATAAAGCCCGCGCGGCATAAAACCCTCGCGGCATAAACCCCGCGCGGCATAAAGCCCTCGCGGCATAAAACCTGCGCCACGTAAATCCCGCGCGGCTAAAGCCGCCGGCTGTCTGCTCCCCGCCTCACGGCGGGTTTTCCTTCAGAAAAATCCTACTGCAGTCTGACATACTTCCCGGATACATATCCGGCAACGCCGTTGTAGCAGATCCAGTACCAGGTGCCGGAAGCCCTTCCGGTATAGACAGTGACTGTCTTTCCCTCCTTGACGGTGCCCCTGATCTTGTAGGATGTGGAGGGGCCCGACCTTATATTCAGCGTACCATCCGTGCCCTTGATCACGCCGGCCCGGGTGGCAGGCCTTGACCTGACGATATAAGAGGAATAGGAATATCCGCTCACAGAGCCGTATTTCACATAATACCACTTGCCGGAGGTCTTATCCGGATACACGGTCATGGCCGCGCCCTCCGGGATCTTGCCGATCATGTATCCGCTGGACGCCCTGCTGTTGATCGCAAGCGTCCCGTCCGTCCCGACCACATATCCGGTCCAGGTATTTGTGACCGGCGCCGGTGTCGGTGCAGGCGTCCCTGTTACCTTCACCTTACAGGACAGGGCAGCGGACTTTTTCCCGTTGGTGACCTTTCCGGTGATCGTACAGCTGCCGCCCTTGACGCCCCTGACAACGCCGCTTCCGTTGACCGTGGCCACGGAAGTATTGCTGCTGGACCACTTGACGGTCATATACCTGGGGGAGACACTCGCCTTGATCTGAGCGGTCTTTCCGGGCGCGACAGAAAGCGAAGTTGTGCCCGAGATCGTGACCGCATGCGTATGCGGATACCTGCTGGCGCCGGAATTTTTCTTGGTCCTGAGCAGACCCCAGGAATAATACATGCAATAGGGATCGTGGCCGGACCACTCAAAATGCAGATGATTGCCGGTGGCAGACCCGGTCTTACCCACAAGACCGATCTGCTGGCCGGCTTTTACGGTCTTTCCCTTCTTGATGCTGCACTTATTTTTCATATGCCCGTAATAGGAATAAGTGCCGTCATTGTGCTTGATCACGACCTGGTTGCCGCCGCCGCTGGTATAGGTATTCCTCACGATCTGACCGGCTGCGACCGCAAAGATCGGAGTCCCGCCCGAAGCGGCAATATCCACCAGACAGGCGGAATCATAT
Organism: Lachnospiraceae bacterium UBA4317; assembly: GCA_002394525.1. The sequence goes on from DGUF01000175.1 coordinate 20,109, forward strand.
TTCTTATTCTTGAGAGCTCCCCAGGTGTAAATATAACTCGTGTGCTTGGACCCGCCGGAATACTTATGCAGCACAGTGGCATAATAGACCTTCCCGGACGGAAGCGGAAAACCGGTCCTCACAGCCGCTTCCGCGGACACACCCGTGTTCATGACACCGGTGCCCGGCATCACGATCATCGACGCCGCCAGAAGGACCGTAAGCAGCAGCTTCCTTATAGACAGTCTTGTTTTCATAACCCCTCCTTTTCTAAGCGACCTGCCGATGTCAGGAAATGCGCTGAGTCAGGATGAGCCGGGGAACGTACCGCCCCCCGGCTCACCGGGCTTTACTCAAACACGTCAGCCAATACCTCCCCGACTCAAAACAAGTCACCTGATGCGTTCCCCGACTCAAAACAAGTCACCTGGTACGCCCCCGGGCTCACCGGGCATTGCCCAAAAACAAATCACCTGATAAATCAGCAGGGCGCCGAGACCTTGGAATCGATATGCATGCCCATACCCGCCGTATGCGCGGATACCTCGGATGCGAGATAGAGCACGGCGTTGGCGACTTCCTCCGGCTTGGCATAGCGCTTGTCCATGGCATAATTGCCGGCGAGCATGGCCATGGCCTCCTCGTGAGACATGGAATCGCCAAAGAAATCCTTCTCGATGCGGAGCATCATAGGCGTGTCGACCGGGCCGGGGCAGATATAGTTGACATGTACGCCGACCGGGCCCAGCTCCATGGCGATGCACTTGGTGAGACCGGCGACCGCGTACTTGGAGGAAACATAGGCGCTGTTCCCTGCGGTCGGCTCATAGGCCGCCGCTGACGCGATCACGACGACAGAACCGGATTTTTTCTCGATCAGGTAGGGGGCCGCGTATTTCATCATCAGCATGATGGAAAAAACATTGAGCATATAGGTCTTCTCAAAGAGCTCCAGCGTCATATCCTGGACGGGATGCGCCTGCCCCTCATAACCAGCATTGGGGACGACCACGTCAATGGTCCCAAAGTGCTTCTCCGCACTCTCCACGAAATTTTTGATATCCTCCTCCTTCGTCATGTCCGCGACGAAGCCTGCCACCTTTCCGTCCGCCGCTTTCAGCTTGGGAAGAAGAGCATCGATCTTGGCCTGGCTGGTTGAGGAGAAGGCCACCTTCGCCCCTTCCGCGAGAAATGCCTTGACGATCGCTGTGCCGATACCGCCTGTACCACCTGTGACGAGCACTACCTTGTCCTTGAGTTTCAGATCCATTGTGGTCTCCTTTCGTAAAAATGCTGCCATACAAAAAGATATCTGTCTGCCCGATGTAAATTTCTTATCAGCCTGACACAGACACAGAAGCACCACAGAACAGTTCAGTCTTCCTGTCTTTTCCGTCTTCCGTAATGAGAGCCCGGCAATAGCATCCCGCAGGCAGGGCGCGGACTTCAAACTCTCCGCTTGTTTTAGTGTACCATAAAATAGCAAAAAACGGATTGATTGTGTATGCTTTTTTGCTTTTTTTGACAATTACAGACAGGTTTGTTGACCTCTTTTAACTCAGGCTGGCAGGCACCTCCTGTCAGATCGCCATGAAAAGGATTGAGATTAATCCGGCATGATGAGACCGGATATTTCCCGGCCGCACAATATGATTTCTCAAAAATAAGGCCTCCAAAATAAGGCCTCCGCGGAAAGCAGATTTTTCCGCGGAGGCCTTTTCTTGTTTTGTCTGTTGCTCTTCCTTTTGTTGTCTGTCACTCTGTTCTCTCTCCGGGATCCGGAATCACTCCGGCCCCGGAGAAGATATAGAGCATTTTGTACTGCCGGTTTATCCGGCATCGCTGTTCCGTCCTTTTTTGTACTGTCGGTTTCTACGGTAATCTTGCTCCGTTCATTATTTTGTGTCTTTCTTTCTTTTCTCGCGAAGGAGTGCAAGAATGGCCGCCAGGGCACCGAGCCCGGTCGCGATCGGCAATGCCGTATCGGTCGTGTCTCCGGTGTTGGCTCCGGTGGATCTTGTGCCGGATCCGGTCGCCGAACTGCTGCCGGAGCTGTGGGAGCTGGTCGAAGAACTCCTGTTGGAACTGGACGACCTGGTCGAGGACTTGTTTCCGGAGCCGGAACTGCTCGATGTAGTCGGCGTCTTGCTGTCTGTGCCGCTCCTTAAGCTGCTGCCGCTGCTTCCACTTCCACCACTGCTTCCGCCTGTGCCAGGCTTGTTACTTCCGCCGGGCTTGTTACTTCCGCCGGGGGTGTCGCTTCCACCAGGCGTGTCACTTCCGCCGGGGGTGTCGCTTCCACCAGGCGTGTCACTTCCGCCGGGCGTATCGCTTCCGC
>DGUF01000175.1:22527-22971 GCA_002394525.1 Lachnospiraceae bacterium UBA4317
CGCCGGGCGTATCGCTTCCGCCGGGATTATCTTCCGCGGGTTTCGTGACCAGAATCGTATTGTCTTCGTTAACGGTAACATCAGATTTTTCAGGATCAATCCGGCCATCCTCGGTCAGTGTGACTTTGTAATCGGGTGCGGCCGCATAGCCCGCCGGTGTTTTCACTTCACGAATCGTGTAAGTTCTTCCGGGCCTCAGGCCTCTCAGGATCTCAGGTGTTGTGCTGGATGTCCAGCTCGCAACCTCTTCTCCCGTCACCTCATCGATCAGAACCAGTTCTGCCCCGGGGACAGGTTCACCGGTCTTCGGATCCGTTCTGAGGACTTCGATTTCATAAGTCTTCTCGTAAGTGTCCTCAAAGGCGACGCTGGTGCAGCTGTCAGCTTCCACGTCAAACTCAGCCATATCACCTTCTTCAGCTTCAGTTTTCGATTCTCCGTCTC
>DGUF01000020.1:0-3359 GCA_002394525.1 Lachnospiraceae bacterium UBA4317
CCGTGATCCCGCTCATATACAGGAAGCCGGTCCACAGAAAGGCGCTGACTATGGTCAGCAGGATTCCCAGGAAGACATAGACATTATATTTGTAATCTCCCCAGACATTTTCCAGGGACCTGCCGATGCTGTAGTAGAAAAAGAGCATGATGGCGACAAAGAAGAGGTTGGAGCCCCCGTCCGGCGGTATGAGCAGCCAGGAGACCACCCTCCAGATCTGCCCGTGCAGGATGGAGCAGACATCCAGGGTCAGCAGAGAAAAGACTGCCGGCTGGATATAGTAAAGCACATAGCCGATCACATAGAGGATGACCAGCTTCATGGACAGATTGCTGACAGCGTATCTTCCGAATCTCTTTTCAAAATCACTCATATATCTTCCTTCCCTTACACGCATGATCTTCGCATGTAAACCGGCATACCTTACCGCCGCAGAATGCGCAGAGGCACACTTGTCTCCTGCAGACAGGACAAAACAGGATGCCGGCCTGTGTTTTTTCATTCACGTCATCCTGAAGCAAAACAGTTATTTCAGCATTTTATCATCGGGGCACCGGAATGTAAACCACTGCGGGAGAGTCCCGCGCGTTCCCCCGATCCCGGCGGTCGTCATAAGGGCAGTGAAAGACCGCCCCACGCATTCCGCGCCTTACCTGCTCCGGGGCCGGACCGTCCCGTCACCCGGCTGTATTCACATTTTCCGCAAGGTCTTCTGGCGTTACAGTTCAGACCCACCTGAAACGCGAGGCGTTTTTGAGCGGTTTTCAGCGAAAAAACCCGAGTTTAACGGCGTTCAAGCGTCAACAATGCTTCGCATTGTTGTAGCGCATTGGAATCGCTGAACGCAGCGTTACATGTTCACGCCCTTCGAGGGGGCGTGAACTGTAACCTTCTGGCGGCACCTGCAGGCTCACAAAGCATCACCCGCATTGATTTTTGTCCCCTGTTCTATTATAATTACAAGTTCAGAAATAGTCAGCATAAATAATTACGGAAAGGAGTCCTTCCTTGATTTCGAGAGATTATACACTGGGAATTGATATAGGATCCACCACTGTCAAGATCGCCATTCTGGATCCCGCCTGTCAGATCCAGTTCGCGGATTACCGCAGGCACCACGCGGATATCCAGGGGACCCTGCGGGGTCTGGTGGAGGATGCTCACGACAAGCTGGGCGACATCACGGTCCATCCGGTGATCACCGGCTCCGGCGGCCTGACCCTGGCCAACCATCTGGAGGTCCCTTTTGTCCAGGAGGTGGTGGCGGTCTCCACGGCTCTGGAGAGGATCGCGCCCAAGACCGATGTGGCGATCGAACTGGGCGGTGAGGACGCCAAGATCATATATTTTGAAAACGGCAGTATCGAGCAGCGCATGAACGGGATCTGTGCCGGCGGCACGGGCTCCTTCATCGACCAGATGGCCAGCCTACTGCAGACAGACGCGGCGGGGCTCAATAAGTATGCCCGCGGCTACCGGTCCCTGTACACGATCGCGGCCCGCTGCGGCGTCTTTGCCAAGTCCGATATTCAGCCCCTGATCAATGAGGGCGCCACCAAGGAGGACCTGGCCGCCTCCATCTTCCAGGCGGTCGTCAACCAGACCATCAGCGGTCTGGCCTGCGGCAAGCCCATCCGGGGCCATGTGGCCTTCCTGGGCGGCCCCCTGCACTTTTTGCCCGAGCTCAAAAACGCCTTTATCCGGACCCTGAAGCTGGATGACGAGCACACGATCGATGTGGAAAACTCCCACCTCTTTGCCGCCATGGGCAGCGCCATGAACGCAAAGGAGGACAACCATGTCCTTTTGTCGGAGATGGCGGACCGCCTGTCCGGCAGGCTCCACATGGAATTTGAGATCGGCCGCATGGATCCCCTTTTCGCCTCCCAGGAGGACTACGACGCTTTCTGCCGCCGCCACGAGAAGGCCCGCGTCAGGCGCGCCGACCTGGCGGACTACCACGGAAACTGCTTCCTGGGGATCGACGCCGGCTCCACGACCACCAAGCTGGCCCTGGTCGGCGAGGACGGAAGCCTGCTCTATTCCTTCTACAGCAATAATAACGGCAGCCCCCTGCTGACGGCCATCTCCTCCATGGCGGAGATCCGCCGCCTTCTGCCCGCGGACGCCAGGATCGTCCGCAGCTGCTCGACCGGCTACGGCGAGGCCCTGCTCAAGGCGGCCTTCCTGCTGGACGAGGGCGAGGTCGAGACCATCGCCCACTACTACGCCGCGGCCTTTTTCGACCCCGAGGTAGACTGCATCCTGGATATCGGCGGCCAGGACATGAAGTGCATCCGCATCAAGAACCACGCCGTCGACAATGTCCTGCTCAACGAGGCCTGTTCCTCGGGCTGCGGCTCCTTTATCGAGACCTTCGCCAAATCCCTGGATTTTTCCGTCCAGGATTTCGCCAAGGCGGCCTTGTTCGCGAAGCACCCCATCGACCTGGGGACCCGCTGCACCGTCTTTATGAATTCCCGCGTCAAGCAGGCCCAGAAGGAGGGCGCGGAAGTCGCCGACATCTCCGCCGGCCTCGCCTACTCCGTCATCAAAAATGCCCTCTTCAAGGTCATCAAGGTGTCGGATGCCTCCCAGCTTGGCAAAAATATCGTCGTCCAGGGCGGCACCTTCTATAACGACGCCGTTCTGCGCAGCGTGGAGACCATCTCCGGCGGCCAGGTCACCAGGCCCGACATCGCCGGCATCATGGGCGCCTTCGGCGCTGCCCTGATCGCCCGCGAGCGCTGGGACGGCCGGCAGCAGACCACCATGCTGTCCTTCGACGAGATCGAGAATCTCCACTTCGAGACCACACTGACGACCTGCGGCCGCTGCACCAACAACTGCCGCCTGACCATCAACCATTTCCTGGCCGGGGACGACCCCGGTTCCACAGACCGCATCTCCGCCTTCGAGGACAGCGTCCCCGTGACCGGCGAGGGCGGCCCTGCCTCCGCAAAGACCAGGAGGGACTCCTCCGGCCTCGCGGCCCGGGCCTCCAAAGCCATCGAGGGCACGATCGTGGGCGAAGCCGCGGACAAAGCCAGAGAGGCGGCCGGCAGAGCCGCCAGGACCCTGGAGGAGAGCGCCATCGGCGAAGCCGCCGGACGCGCCAGGGAATCCGCCCGTGAGACTGCCGGGAGGGCCGCAAAGTCCTTCGAGGGGAGCGCCATCGGCGAAGCCGCGGGGCGCGCCAGGGAATCCGCGCGCGAGACTGCCGGGAGGGCCGCAAAGTCCTTTGAGGAGAGCGCCATCGGCGAGGCGGCCGGACGCGCCAGGGACACTGCCCTTGAGACTGCCGGACGGGCCAAAGACACTGCCCTTGAGACCGCAGGACGCGCCAGGGACACTGCCCT
>DGUF01000020.1:3480-3680 GCA_002394525.1 Lachnospiraceae bacterium UBA4317
GGACGCGCAGCCCGCGCCCTGGGCGTTGAGACCGGCGACCGGGACAGGGACCTGTCCGCGAAGAGGTCCGCGAAGAAGCAGAAGCCGGCCCAGGAGCGCCTCTTCATCTCCGGCAACCGCTGCGAGCGGGGCCTGGGCAAGGAAGCCTCCCAGAACAATATGCCCAACCTCTACAAGTACAAGCTGGGCAGGATCTTCGG
>DGUF01000020.1:3762-5975 GCA_002394525.1 Lachnospiraceae bacterium UBA4317
CGTCCCCTGCCCAAAGACCAGGCGCCCCGGGGCACCGTCGGCATCCCCCGCGTCCTCAACATGTACGAGGACTACCCCTTCTGGGCGACCTTCTTTACAAAGCTGGGCTACCGCGTGGTCCTCTCCCCTCTCTCGACCCACAGGATCTATGAGATGGGCATCGAGTCCATCCCCAGCGAATCCGCCTGCTACCCGGCCAAGATCGCCCACGGCCATGTCATGTGGCTGATCGAAAAGGGCGTGGACTTTATCTTCTACCCCTCCCTCTTCTACGAGAGGTCGGAGTTCAAGTCCTCGGACAACCACTACAACTGCCCCATTGTCACCTCCTATCCGGAAAATATCCGCAATAACGTCGAGGAGATCACGGAGGGCAGGGTGAAATTCCGCAATCCCTTCATGGCCTTCACCAGCGTGCGGACCATCACCGAGGCCATGGAGCGCGAATTCGGCGATGAGATCCCCAGGGAGGAGATCCGGGCCGCCTGCCTGGCCGGCTGGGAGGAACTGGAGCAGTCCCGCGTCGATATCCGCAAAAAGGGCGAAGAGGTCCTGCGCTTCATGGAGGAAAACCATGTCAAGGGCATCGTCCTCGCAGGCCGACCCTACCACATCGACCCGGAGATCAACCACGGCATTCCGGAGATGATCACCTCCTACGGCATCGCCGTCCTGTCCGAGGATTCCATCTCCCACCTGTCCACCCCGGACCGGCCCATCACGGTGCTGGACCAGTGGATGTACCACTCCCGCCTCTACGCGGCAGCCAACTATGTCCGCCTGCGCGACGACCTGGAGCTGATCCAGCTCAATTCCTTCGGCTGCGGCATCGACGCGGTCACGACGGACCAGGTCAACGACATCCTGGCGGGCTCCGACAAGATCTATACCTGCCTCAAGATCGACGAGGTCAACAATCTGGGCAGCGCCCGCATCCGGGTCAGGTCCCTGATCGCGGCCATCCGGATCCGGGATGAAAAGAACACAAAGCGCCAGATCCGGTCCACGGCCATCAAAAAGGTGCCCTTCACGGCCCAGATGCGCGAGAACTACACCATCCTCTGCCCCCAGATGTCGCCCATCCATTTCGACCTGCTCGAGCCTGCCGTCCGGGCCTGCGGCTACAACATCGTGGTCCTGCCCAACGACAACCGGCGGGCGGTCGATTTCGGCCTCAAATATGTCAATAACGACGCCTGCTATCCCTCCCTCTTTGTGGTCGGCCAGATCATGGAGGCCCTGGATTCAGGCAAATACGACCTGAACCGGACCGCGGTCCTGATGACCCAGACCGGCGGCGGCTGCCGCGCCTCCAACTACGTCGGTTTCATCCGCCGCGCCCTGGCCAAGGCGGGCATGGGACAGATCCCGGTCGTCTCCGTCAACATGTCCGGCCTCGAGGAGAACCCCGGCTTCAAGCTGGACCTCAGGCTGATCACCCGGGCCGCCTACGCCGTCGTCTTCGGCGATGTCATGATGCGCTGCGTCTACCGCATGCGGCCCTATGAGCTCAAAAAGGGCATGGTCGAGGCCAAACACCAGAAGTGGGTGCAGATCTGCACGGACTTCCTGACCAGGACCAGCGGCCTCAACCTCCCCAAGGTCCAGAGACTGGCCATCCAGATGATCAGGGACTTCGACTCCATCCCCATCCGGGAGGAGCGCCGTCCCCGCGTCGGCATCGTGGGCGAGATCCTGGTCAAATACGCGCCGGCCGCCAACAACTACCTGGTCGACCTGCTGGAGCAGGAGGGGGCCGAGGCCACCGTCCCGGACCTCATGGGCTTCATGCTCTACTGCTTCTACAACCAGGTCTACAAGGCGGAGCACCTGGGCACCAGCAAAAAGACCGCCCGCAAGTCCACCCTGGGCATCCGGGCCATCGAGGCCGCCCTCAGCCCCATTTACAGGGCCTATGAAAAGAGCGTCCACTTCGAGGCGCCCGCCAGCATCTACAAGCTGGTCGAATACGCCGAGCCCATCGTTTCCATCGGAAATGAGACCGGCGAGGGCTGGTTCCTCACGGGCGAGATGGTCGAGCTGATCAATGACGGCGTCGAGAACATCGTCTGCATCCAGCCCTTCGGCTGCCTGCCCAACCACGTGGTCGGCAAGGGCGTGATCAAGGCCATCCGCAGGGAGTACCCCCTGGCCAACATCGCCGCCATCGACTATGATCCCGGCGCCAGTGAGGTCAACCAGCTCAACCGCAT
>DGUF01000239.1:0-330 GCA_002394525.1 Lachnospiraceae bacterium UBA4317
TGATGTTTTTCATTTCCAGAATATACTCCATACTCCTCCTCCCCTGCACGAAAATGGACAGAGGTCTCCCCCTTCCGGCGGCATCTGGCCGCTCCTGAGCCCGCCCGGGTCTGCTCGCGCGGGTTTTTACTGAGTAATCGATACTAAGACGCTACCAATCATAGCAGACAAAAGTACAGTTCAAAATGGCATATTTTTATTTTTGGGGGGACATTTTTTGGGTGTGGCAGGGGGACATTTTTGGGTGTGACTGAGGACAGTGGGACATTTGTAACAGGGGGACAGGGGAACGATGGAGACAGGAGCGGGTGTGACAGAGGGACAGGCACT
>DGUF01000239.1:388-9383 GCA_002394525.1 Lachnospiraceae bacterium UBA4317
GGGACAGGCACTGTGTCACAGTACTGTGACACAGTGCCTGTCCCTCTGTCACACCTGTCACACTGTTATCCCCGCCCCGGCATAAAAAAAACAGCTCCGCGTTCCATAAGCGAAACGCGGAGCCGCCGGTCCGTATTATTCGATGCGGTTCTCCCACAGCTGGGGATCAGCGGGGTCACACTCCTGGGGGATCAGGGGAGCCTGGATCAGCAGGGTCCGTCCCTCGTCACAGTAGGTGTTTTCGACCACCTGGGCAGGTGACCAGAGGGCTCCCTCCTCCTCGACGGTCTCGCCGACGGCGGGCAGGTCCACGCCCTCAAAGTAGTCGTGGATGTACTCTACGGCAAGGATGGCGGCGTCCAGGGCGGGCTGCTCGACGACCGCGTAGAGCTTGCCCTCCTTCAGAAGGCCGATGCCCTCCTTGCCGATGCAGATGCCAGAGATGAAGTAGTCGGCGGGGTTCAGGCCGGCGTTTTCCACAGCGGACACGACGCCGGAGCCCATGATGTCGGGTGTGTGGACGTAGATGCCCACGACCTGGTCGCCATAGCGGGCCAGCAGGTCACTGGCGCGGGCATAGGAGTCGTCGTTGTTCCAGTTGCCCTCGCCCTGGGCGACGGTCAGCTGGGGGTACTGGTCCAGGACGGACATGAGGCCCTCGTGGCAGTCCGTCGTGTACATATCGACCAGAGCGCCGGTGATCTCGATGATGACGCCCTCAGGGACCTCTCCGCCGTTCTTCTCCTTGATGCCTTCGATCATCTGATTGGCGGCCTTGGCGGTGGAATCCTTGATATCGTTGGTGATGAACATCTCGACCTTGCCGCCCTCGGGGCAGGTATCCAGGGCAAAGACCGGGATCCCCTCCTCGTTGAGGCGCTCGATGCCGGGCACCAGGGAGACCAGGTCCTCGGCTCCCGCCATGATAAAGGCATCGATGTCCTGGGTGATGAAGTTGTCGATCGCGTTCAGGATCTGGTCCGTATTGGCCTGGGCGTCCACGACCTTGAGCTCATAGCCGTATTTTTCACTTGTCTCGGTGGCGCCGATGACGAAGGCCTGGATAAACTCGGTCTGGGCGTGCTTGATGACCATGCCGATGGTCTTTTTGCCGCCGCTCTCACCGCCTGCCGCATCCGCGGCGGCCTCCACAGCTGCCGCGCCGGTCTTCTGGCCTTCCGCGGCATCACTGCCCGCAGCCGCGCCCGATCCGGACGAAGAGCCCGATCCGCCGCAGCCGGCCAGCAGCATAGCGCCCATGGTCACCGCCAGGGCGGCGCCAAACAGCCTTTTCACAATGCTTTTTTTCATAAAAACCTCCCGAAAACTACAGTCTGTAAAGGGTCTGTTATCCAAAAAACCGCCGGCCTGTAAGGAATGCGGAATGTCAGCTGCGCGAGAAGCCCGCCGGTTTGATGTTCAAAAATATTTCATTCAGGATCAGGATCCGCTCCCGGCAGGCGGCCGGATTCGAAATCAGGAATCGCTGCCGGGCGCCCGGCCGGGAGTGCCCGACCGCATGAGCCTGCGGATATTTTCCCTGTGCATGATCCAGGCCGTCAGCCTGTGGCGCAGGTGGTCCAGCAGGATCGCCAGGAAGATCAGGGCGCCCTTGGTGGCGCTGACCAGGTTGACGTCCACGCCGTTGAGGGTGAGGGCATTGTCCAGCATCCCCAGCAGGAGGGTGCCGCCCAGCATGCCGATGGGCCTGCCCATGCCTCCGTTGAAGCTGCAGCCGCCCAGAATGGCACCCGCGAAAGCCATCATGACCAGGCCCGACCCCATATTGTTGGAGACCGCGTTCTGGCGGCCCGCCGTGATCAGGCCGGCCACTGCGGCCAGAAGCCCGGCCAGCATAAAGGCGTAGACCACGACTCTCTCCGTGTGGATGCCCGAGATGAAGGCGGCGCTGCGGTTGCCGCCGGTCAGGAGGAAGCGCCTGCCCGCCGTCGTCTTGCGGAAGAGGAATTCAAAGCCCGCATAGATCACGACCAGGGCCAGGACCGCCACCTGGAGCGGCCCGATCTTGCCCCTGCCCAGGAAGGTGTAAAAGGGATCCAGCTTAGCCAGGGAAAAGGGGACCAGAAAGAGGACCAGGCCCCGCATCACGATCTGGGTGGACATGGTCAGCAGGAAGGAATTGGTCCTGAGCCTGACCAGGCAGAAGCCGTTGAAAAAGCCCACCGCCGTCCCGATGATCAGGGTGGCCAGAACACAGACCGGCGCGGGCAGTCCCACGGACCGGCCGGCCAGGACCGCGAGGCCGGGCGCGAAGGCCAGGGTCGCCTCCATGGACAGGTCCAGCTCTCCGACCATCATGACGATGCCCTGCCCCAGGACCATGAGACCCAGGGTCGCTGACTGGAAGAGTATGTTGAGCAGGTTCCTCGCAGTCAGAAAGGAGGGCGTGAGCACGGCATTAAAGAGAAAAAACACCGCCACCATGACCCAGACCAGATTGTTGAGCAGCGCCAGCTGCAGTTTCGTTGAACGTTTCATGATACTATCTACTCTCCATTGCCGGAAGCGGGCCCGTCCCCTGTCAAAAAAAGTCACGGGGATGCTCCGGCTGCTCTTTCTATATCAGGAAATCACGGGATTGCTCCGCTTATTCTTTCTTTTGTCAGAAAGTCACGGGATTGCTCCGCTTACTCCTCCATTTCCGCCTGCGCCGGGTGCATGCGCTCGCCCTGCATGGCCCGGTAGATCGCCTCCTCGGAAAACTCCTCCCTGGAAAATTCCTCGGTGATCTTTCCATCGTAGAGGATCAGGATCCGGTCGCAGATCTTCATCAGGTCCTCCACGCCGGGAGATGTGATCAGGGCGCAGCCGTCTCCCCGGAAGCCGTGGTTGATGCTGTGCAGGATACTGTCCTTGGCCTCGATGTCCACACCCCGGGTGGGTTCGTCGAGCAGGCAGACCCGGGGCCGCTGCTCCATGACCCGCCCGACCAGGACCTTCTGCTTGTTGCCGCCGGAGAGCTGCTGCACCTCCTGGGTCTGGGAGGCCACCTTGATGTCGAGCTTTCTGATGCTGCGGGAGGCCGTCTCTTTTTCCGTCCGCGAGCGGAGGATCCCTCCCCTGGACAGCCTGGACAGGATGCTCATGGTCAGGTTCTCCCGGACCGAGGCAATGGGAACGATTCCCTCCGCCTCCCTCTCCTCGGTGAGGTAGACGATCCCGTCCCTCGCCGCCTGGGCCGGGGACCGGTAGGAGACCTCCCTGCCCTCCAGGGTCATGCTGCCCGTATCATGGGGGTCCGCCCCGATGATACAGCGGAAAAGTTCGGTCCTTCCGCTGCCGCGCAGGCCGGCGAGTCCGACGATCTCCCCCTTGTGGAGCGTCAGGCTGACTCCCCGGAAGCGCCCGTAGCTGGTGTAATCCTTCAGGGAAAAGAGCTCCTCGTCCGTCACCATGGCGGACAGGTCATCCCCCTCCTTCGACTCGTATTCCTCATTTCCGACGATCATGGCCGCCAGGGTCTGCAGGTCCAGTTCCTCCCGGCGCGCGCTTCTGACATTTCTCCCGTCCCGGATCACCGTGACGATATCGCATACCTCCAGGAGCTCCCTGGTGTGATGGGAGATAAAAATGACTGTCTTGCCCTCCGAGGTCAGCCGCCGGATGATCTCATAGAGAATGCGCTGGTCCCTGCGGGACAGGGAGGCCGAGACCTCGTCCATAATGATCAGCTCCGCCTGCTCCACATAACAGGCCTTGATCACCAGCAGGAGCTGCCGCTCACTGACCGAGAGGGCGCTCACCTTCATCTCCGGATCCAGCATGAGCCCTGCCCCGTGAAGGATCTGTGCCGCCCGTGCGGACAGCTCTTTCCAGTCAATGACTGCCCGGCCATCCAGATAGGCGGGGAAAAACAGATTCTCCGCCACCGTCGATTCCTCGATGACCTGGGGCTCCTGTGTGACGATGGAAATATGGTGGCGCTTGGCCACAAACGGCGTCAGGGCCGTAAAGCGCTCCCCGTCCAGCAGGATCTCCCCGCTGCTGGGCGCGACAAGCCCGGACATGACCCCGACCAGGGTCGATTTGCCCGCGCCGTTCTTTCCGATCAGCCCGTGGACCTCGCCGCGGCGCACGGTCATACTCACATCCCGGAGCGCGACCGTGCCGGCATATAATTTTGTAATATTGCGGAGGGTCAGGGCCTCCTGCCCCGCTCCGCCCTTTTCTGCACTCTGTGACATGGGGGGTCCTTTGTAGTTGATAGCTGTCAGCTATCAGCTTTTAGCTATTAGCTCTGTAACTGGTAATTTGTGGTTATTGGATTTTATCTTTTCACTCCGGAGCCTGCAGGTTCGGTCAGCTGACAGCCAGCAGCTAACGGCTGATAGCCAGCAGCTAATAGCTAACAGCCAACAGCTAATAGCTAGCCCTACCAACATTCCTTCAGTGCCTGCATGAGCTTCCTGTAGCGGGTCTGGAGCCTGCGATAGGTCTCCGCGCGGCCCGGGTCCGGCTTCCAGCGCCGGTCCTCCCGGACCAGGCTCTCCACGGCCTCCTCCAGCCCCGGGAAAATGCCTGCGGCGGTGCCCGCCAGCATGGCGGCTCCCAGGCAGCCCGCGTTTTCACTGTCCTTTGTCGTGACGACCTCGCGGCCCGTGGCATCGGCCTTGATCTGGCACCAGACGGAGCTTCTGGCCCCGCCGCCCAGACATACGATGCGGTCCGCCTGCAGGCCCAGACCCTCCGTGGCCGCCAGGATCCGGCACAGGATCATGGCGACGCCCTCCATAAAGGCCCGGATCATATGTTTCTGCCCGTGGGCCGTCGTGAGCCCGATCAGCGAGCCCTTCATCTCAGGGCACAGGTCGGGCGGACCCGACCCGGTCAGGTGGGGCAGGGCGATCAGCCCCTCCGCACCCGGCGGACATTCGGCCGCGAGCAGGTCCATATAGTCATATTCATTGATTTTTTCCTGCGTCTTCCACAGGGGCTTGTCCCTGAGCATGCCCTCGCACAGGGATCCGTGGAAGACATCCCGGAACCAGCGCAGGCAGATCCCTCCGGAGGCATAGGCGTGGATCATATAGAGGCCGGGGACGGCGCTGCAGTAGCAGGGCATCTCTCCCGCCGGGTCCAGGATGATCCTGTCCGTCATGGCCATGGTGCAGAGGGCCGATCCGGTCACATCCGAAAAATTTCCCGGCCGTATATTGCCGACGCCGACCGCCCCGCAGGCCAGGTCGATCCCGCCGATGCTGACGAGCGTCCCCGCCGCCAGCCCGAAGCGGTCCGCCGCCTCCTGCGTGACCTGCCCCACGATCGCGCCCGGGAGCGCGATCTCCGGCAGCTGGTCCTCCCGGATCCCCAGGAAATCCAGCATCTGCCTCCAATAACATCTGCTGCGGATATCAAAATAGATCGAAGAGCCCAGGATCGAGTCCTCTCCCGCTGCATGTCCGGTCAGGAGCAGGGAAAACCAGCCCTCCAGCTGGACGATCCTGGCTGTTTTCCGGAAGACCTCCGGCTCGTGCCGCCTGATCCACAAGAGCTTGGCGCCCGGCCAGATCGCGTCTGCCCCGACCTGCCCGGTGTGCTCCTGGATCGTCCGGGGCCCGAAGTGGTCCGAGATCTCCTCCGCCTCCGCCAGGGCCCTGGTGTCACACCACAGAATGGCCCGCCGGAGAGGATCGTTCTTTTCATCGAGCAGGAGCATGGTCTCCCCCTGGGTGGAGAAGCCGATCACGCCGATATCAGCAGGCCCGATCCCGGCCTCCCTGATCAGGTTCCGGACCGCGTCGGCAAAAGTTTCCGTATAGACCTCCGCGGAGAGCTCTGCCTGCCCCGGCGCAGGTGTCAGGAAGGCGTACTCCCTGCTGAAGGAGGCCACAGGCCCTCCCTCCCGGCTGTACAGCGCGGCCTTCATAGCTGTCGTGCCGATATCCGCTGCAAGAATAAATTTCATCTGAAATCCTCCTGCCACTGGCGCTAAAGCATTTTCTTTGTTATGATATTGCACTAACGGAGTATCACGACGCCGTATTAGCACTTTACCACGTCAATCTGACAGCAAGTTTTCTTATTATACATGATATATGGACGGTATGCAAATCATTCGTGAACCGAATAATGTATAAATCTATATTTTTGTCTAATTTCTGCCTCGTCAGAAAATACCAGAGAGGTGAACATGTACGATGTAATCATTGTCGGCGCAGGCAGCGTCGGCTGCGCCGCGGCGCGGGAACTGTCCAGATACCGCCTGAAGGTCCTGGTCCTCGAAAAGGGACACGACCTCTGCGCCGGAGCCAGTAAATGCAATTCCGGTATGATCCACGCCGGCTACGACCCGATCCCGGGCACCAATGAAGCCCGCTTCAACGCCCCGGGCTGCGCCCTCATGTACCAGATCTGCGACGAGCTGGATGTTCCTTATCTAAAAAACGGGACGACCATCTTTGCCACGGATGATGCCGGGATGAAGGAACTCGAAAAGCTCCTGGGCTACGCGGAGCTCAACAAGGTCCGGGCCCGGATCGTGACCCCGCCCGAGCTCTACGACCTCCAGCCCGATATAGGAAAGGATGTCAAGGGCGTCCTCTGGGTCCCCGACGGCGGAGTCACCAATCCCTTCACCGTGACCTTCGCCCTGGCTGAAAACGCTTTCAAAAACGGTGTGGAATTCCGCAGAGAGACCGAGGTCACCGGAATCAGCAAAAAGGACGGCGGCTTCCTCGTGACCGCCCTCTCCCGCGCGGGGGCCGGCGGCTCTTCTGCGGGCGGCAGCTCCTCCTCCGCGGATCCGGCCCCTGTCTCCCTCACCTTTGAGACCCGGATGATCATCAACTGCGCGGGCGGCCACTCCGATGTCATCAACAACATGGTCTCCGGCCATCATTTCCGGATCATCCCCCGCTTCGGTGCCCATGTGGTCCTGGACCGCAAGTTCTCCGAAAAGCTCAATACCACCCTCATGGAGACCCCCCATGACCTGCCCGGCGGCGGCCACACCAAGGGCATGGCCATCATCCCGACCCTGGGCGGGACCATGCTGCTTGGCTGCGACGCGACCGAGGTCGGAGATCCCGATTTCACGGACACCCGCCGCGAATCCATCGAGCAGATCGTCGACTATTTCCGCAAGGCCTGGAAGGACCTTCCCACCGGCAGCGACGGATCCGCCTTCCCCGAGGACGCCATCATCTCCATCTTCGGCGGCTGCCGCCCCCATGCGGACACCAATGACTTCGTGATCGGCGAGCCCGACGACGCCCCCGGCTTTGTCAATGCCGGCGGCACCGAATCCCCGGCCTTCACGGCCTGCGTGGCGATCGCTCAGCACGTGGCCGGCATCTGCATCGACAGGCTCAGGCCTCCGGTCAACGAGGACTTCGACCCCTTCCGCAAGGCCCCCAAAGCCTTCCGCGACATGACCAATGAGGAACGGCGGGCCGCGATTGCGGAAAACCCCGACTACGCAAAGATCGTCTGCCGCTGTGAAATGGTCACGGAGGCCGAGATCCGGGATGCGATCCGCCGCCCCCTGGGCGCCCGCTCCATCTCCGAAGTCAAGCTCCGGACCCGCGCCGGCATGGGCCGCTGCCAGGGCGGCTTCTGCAGCCCCCGCGTGGCCCAGATCCTCTGCGAAGAACTGGGCATCAGCCCCCTGGAGGTCACCCAGTGCGGAGGCGATTCCCGCATCCTGGCCGGCCGCGCCTGCAGCGAAGCCCTCAGCCCGGTGTGACAGAGGGGTGTGACAGAGGGACAGGCACTGTGTCACACGAAAGTGATTCCGCGCACTGCCTGACCCGCCTGCCGTGAGGGCAGGCACCTGAAAACAGGCCCAGCCCTGCCGTGAGGGCAGGCACCTGAAAACAGGCCCAGCCCTGCCGCGGTCGGCCTGCGCCCGGAAAAAGTGTGCGCCGCACACTCCGGACCCGCCGCCCGGCCCATGGAAAACCTGTGAAAACATCCCGCTCAGCAAATGACCAGCCCCAATATGGAGTATATAAATAAATGAAAGAAGTCGATCTCGCCATCATCGGCGGAGGCGCCGCAGGCATGGCCGCGGCAGTCAGCGCCCGCAAAAAGGGCATTCAGAATATCCTGATCCTGGAACGCAACAGCTCCCTCGGAGGCGTCCTCCAGCAATGCATCCACAACGGCTTCGGCCTCCACCGCTTCGGCGAGGACCTGACCGGCGTGGAATTCGCCGCAAAATATGAAGATATGGTCAGGGAAATGCAGATCCCCTGCCTGCTCAACACCTTTGTGATCAATCTCGGACCGGACAAGACCATCACCGCCGTCAGCCCCGATGAGGGCCTTCTGGAGATCCGGGCCAGAAGCATCATCCTGGCCATGGGCTGCCGCGAGCGCAGCCGCAACGCCCTCCTGATCCCCGGCGCCCGGGGCGCCGGCATTATGACAGCCGGCACCGCCCAGCGCTGGCTCAACCTCGAGGGCTACCTGCCCGGCCGCAGGATCGTGATCGTGGGCTCCGGCGACATCGGCCTGATCATGGCCCGCCAGTTCATCCTGGAGGGCTGCGAAGTCGCAGCCGTCGTGGAGATCATGCCCTACTCCGGCGGCCTCCCCCGCAATATGAAGCAATGCATCGAGGACTTTGACATCCCCGTCTACTACAACTCCGTGATCGCCGAGGTCCGCGGCAAGGAGCGCGTCTCCTCTGTCCTGGTCGCCAAAGTCGACCAGAACCGCCGCCTCATCCCCGGCACGGAATTCGAGATCCCCTGCGACACCCTCCTCATCTCGGCCGGCCTCATCCCTGAAAACGAGCTCACCGAGCAGGCGGGCATCACCCTGAGTCCCGCCACAAAGGGAGCCGAGGTCTCCGAGACCCTCGAGACCTCCATCCCCGGCATCTTCTCCTGCGGCAACGTCCTCCACGTCCACGACCTGGTCGACTTCGTCAGTGAAGAAGCCGAAGAGGCCGGAAAAAATGCCGCGGACTGGCTGAATGCCGGAAACGACGCCCGGACAAATGCCGCGGACTGGCTGAATGCCGGAAACG
>DGUF01000174.1 GCA_002394525.1 Lachnospiraceae bacterium UBA4317
TGGAGGTTGGCGAAGAGGACGCTGAGCTCCAGGATCGACATGAAGCCGGGCAGGAGCAGGACCAGGAGGATCTCCACGAATACGGAGAGGGCCTTATTGTCCGTCAGGTAGATCACGACGGCTGCCAGGGGGGTATAGCCCGCCACACAGTAGGCTGCCTTGAGGACCGAGAGGGCCAGGATCTTTGTATCCTCCGCCGTCATGCCCGCATGCAGGATCCGGGACTGGATCAGGAGATAGGCCAGGAGGGCGGCATAGAGGATCAGGCTGACGATGATGCAGGAGAGGATCTTGGCCGCAATGACCTTGGTGCGCGAAAGGCCGCGCCCGATGGCTGCCTGCATGGATCTGGCGGTAAACTCGTCCGAGTATACACTGATAAAGAGGGCGGCCCCGAAGAGGAGGGCGGTCAGACCGGTGACCAGGGTGCTCTGGCGCACGGAATAGGAGAAGCCGTTCCAGCTGCCGGACCGCAGGATTAAGCTGTATGCGGCAGAGACTGCCAGGGTGCAGACAAAGAGGATCCACAGTGTTTTTTTATGAAGAATCCGGTAGAGGTCCGCTTTGATCAGGCTTGTCATAAGTCCATCTCCTTTTTCTGATTGACGGCGGCCGCAGCCAGGACCGGGACGGCGATGTAGACCAGGACGGCCGGCAGGAACTGCCAGGGGAGCCGTCCGACCGCGAAATTGTTGTAGGCGGCCTCCAGCAGGCCGCTCATGGAATAGCTGTAGAAGTCGATCTCCAGCAGGGTCCTGGCCAGGTTCAGGACGTTCGCGAGGATCAGGGCGGCGATCACATCGGTGATGACGCCCATGGCCGTGCTGTCGGTCAGGTACTGGGCCAGCATGGAGAAGGACAGGCATCCGACGCTGCGGGTGATCAGGACAATGACATAGACCCGGAGGAGAAAGATCTGCCTGGAGGACAGGGGGACGGACATGAGGTCCGCGAAGACTGTCTGCAGGGCCATGGCGAACACAAAGAGCAGGGCAGAGCAGAGCAGGCAGTCGATCAGCTTCGCCGCAAAGACCTTTCGTCTGGACAGGCCGCGGCCGATCACTGTGACGATGGACCGGCTCCGGTGGTCATCGGCAAAGACGGCCAGGTAGATGACGAGGGTGATGATCAGCATAATGAGCCCGTTCATTCTTCCCTGCACTCCTGTGATAAATTCCTCCACGGGATCCTCACTGTGGATGGCTGTCTGCAGAAAGAGGATGACCGGCAGAAAGACCAGTGTGAGCAAAAAGCTTTTTTTCCGCAGAACGCGGTGCATGTCCGCTTTGATTAGACTGAGCATTGTCCGCCTCCCATTGATTTGTGCATGTAAGGCCCTTTCACAAAAGACACTGTGATGCTGGTCTGTCCGCCCGCCGGGATGACCTGGTGATTCCCTGTCATCCGGGCAGTCCGGGTCACTCCGCCTCTCCCTTCTCTCCGATCAGACGGAAATAGTAGTCCTCCAGGGTGGATTTTTCCTCCACCTCCCGCAGGATCCTGACGCCGCCGGCCTCGAGGAGCTGTCTGGCCTTTTCCAGGTCGTCGACGGCGATCTCGACGGCCGGCTGTTTTTCTTTGAGGTCGTCCTGGGAGATCTCCCGGACCACGATCCCGTCATTGATGATCCCGAAGCGGCTGGCCGTGTGCTCCAGCTCCCCCAGGATATGGGAGGATACGATGACGGTCATCCCGAACTCCTCATTGAAGCGGTGGATCAGATGGCGGACATCGGCGATCCCCTGGGGGTCCAGGCCGTTGGTCGGCTCGTCCAGGATCAGGATCTCCGGATTGCCCAGGATGGCATTGGCGATCCCCAATCTCTGCTTCATACCCAGGGAATATTTGTGAAAGGCCTTTTTCTCGCCGGCCAGCCCCACGATCTCCAGGACCCTGTCGATCTCCTTTTTCATCTGCCGGCCGGGGATCCCCTTGACCGTGGCGTAGTAGCGGAGATTTTCACGGGCGTTCAGATAGGGGTAGAAATTGGGACCGACGAAAAAGCCGATCCTGCGCCGGCTGGCCATCAGCTCCTTCGGTGTAGAGGAGCCCGCGATCGAGATCTTCCCGCCGTTGAGCTCCGACAGGCCCAGCAGGAGCTTGAAGATGGTCGTTTTTCCCGACCCGTTCTTTCCGATCAGACCGTAGATATCCCCTCTGTTGATCGCCAGGCTGACCCCCTTGAGGACCTCGTGGCTGCCGTATTTTTTAAAGACACCTTCCATTCTGATCACTTGCTCTGTCATCATTTCTGTCTCCTTAATCTTCCGGGATCCATCTGTGGCTGAAGCGTTTTGCACTTTTTACAGATCCAGTACATTTCCTGTGACCCTGACATCCTTCTATGGGCCGGCTGTCCGGCAAATGAAACTTCGGGCAGCAGGGTTCTGTTTTTCCCTTTTGCCGGACTTTCAATTCTGGTCTGATCCATCGGTCACCGGTAGTCACCAGACAGCGATCCGCTGGTCCTCGGGCAGGTACATGCCGTCGCCCTCCCTGACCCCGTAGGTCCGGTAAAATTCCTCAAACTGCTGGACCCCGACGTTGACCCGCAGGAAGGGGAGGGGATGTACGTCCGTGCTGAACATATTTTTCACCGTGTCCTTTGTAAAGGAGGAAGCCCAGATGGAGGCGAACTGGCGGAAATAGGCGTCGCAGTCAAAGCCGGTCTGCTTTGCGCCGACGGCCAGCGTGGCCCGCAGGCCCCCCATATCGGCCGTGGCTTCCGCCGTCACCCGCTGCCCGTCACAGGCACCGGAGCCGGGATAGGGGTGGATGGTCCTGTAATACTGGGCGACCCTGTCGCAGCGGTCGGAAAAGGCCATCTGGTCTTCGGTGGGAAGCCAGTTCTCCTCCTCGCCCTCCTTGTTGTAGTGTGACCCGTTCACGTCGAAGCCGTGTGTGATCTCATGGGCGACGATGGCACCGATGCCGCCCAGGACCTGCTCGCGGGACATGGCAGGGGAGTAGACCGGCGGCTCCAGGGCCCCGGCGAAGATATAGATTCCGTTTCGCTGGGGCACATAGACGGCATTGGTCTCCGTCGTGCTCAGCCGGAGCGGGTCGAGCGGATCTCAGCGGGTCCTGTCGCAGGGGATCGTGAGCAGGGAGGCGTAGTAGTCTCTGCGGAAGCGCTCCGTGGCCAGCATGGCCTCCAGAAAGCTTCCCCCCTCCTGCGCGGACCGGATGGAGAGGCCGTCGTAGGAGACCATCTCGAAGTCCGGCCTCACGATGTGGACGGCCAGGGCTTCCAGCTTGTCCAGGCATGCCTGCCGGCCGTCCTCTGACAGCCATGTCTCCTGCGCAAAAAGTTCACGGTAGACGGCTATGATCTCGTCCGTCATGGAGGAGAGGCCTTTCGTGTCGAGGTCCTCAGCATACTGGTCCACATAGATCCGGTCCAGGACCGGAGCCAGGGCGCTTTCCATGACATAGGACTGGAGAATCCCCTGTTCCCGCCGATCCTCAGGAGTCCTGTCGGGAGCCTCCTCGTTCAGCCGGCTCTTTCCCGCCTCCAGGTCCAGGTCGTAGGTCGGCCGGTCCAGCCACCTGGCGGCCGAGACCGCCAGATGGACCATCATCATGGCCTTGATCTGGTTCAGATTCTGCTCCCGGTAAAGGGCGGCCGCCCTTTTGGCGCTCTGGATGTTCATGAAAAATTTTCCGTCCCGGGGGATCCCCCGCCCGTCCAGGATCTCAGCCAGCGGATAGTCCGGCAGGGCCTGCGTGCACTCGTCAAAGGAGAGGGACAGGCTTTTGAGCTCGTCCGCTGGCAGCTCGACATTGGTGTCCGCAATCTTTTTTTCAAAGCGGTAGTTGTCTTTGAGCAGGCGCCGGACCTGGTCTTCGGGATAACCCAGCGAGGAAAAGATGTGGCCCGCGACCCTGCGGACATACTCCTGGCGCTCCAGGCCGGATTGGTCCAGATTGAAATACTCCTCTTTGCCGCCGAGCAGGAGGGAGGGCACATCGATCGTCATCTGGCAGACGGCCGGGTCCGCCATGGACTGGCCGGCTTCCCGGGGCATGAGGATGCCCAGACCCAGGGGATTCCTTTCCCGGTCGCAGACATAGGCGGTCAGGTCCTCCAGGGAGGAGATCGCTTCGATGGACTCAAGCCAGGGCCGGAGGGGCTCCACGCCCGCCCGGTCGCGCCGGTCCCAGTCCGCGGCCAGGTCATAGAACTTTTTGAGCTCCTGCCCGTCGTGGTCCGTGTAGTCCCGGTCCAGGATCTGCTGCTTTTTATCCATCACGGCGAGGGTGACGTCCATGAAAGCAGAGCTCTCCGGCTCCGCCCCGAGGGACCAATCCCTGTTGACAGCCGCTGCAAAATCGTCCTGGGGACGGATCCTGTCCGTCTCTTTGATGCTGCCCGCTATATCGGAGGCAATCCATTTTTCCCCGCCGGCGCCGGCTGACCCGGCCTGCAGCCCGCAGGCGGAGAGGAGGAGGCAGACGGAAGAGAGGATGGCGATAAAGATAGTGGATTTTTTCATATCTGTACCCTGGTGAACTGATTTGTGATGCTGTGGAAAAAACGAGGCGGGCCGGCTCATAAAGGCCCGCTCATAAAAACTCCGGATTATAAGGTCCGGCTCATAAAGGCCAAGCTCAGGAAGAGGGCTTCCGGAAGGCGGCTCTGCCGGCCAGTGTGCACAGGACCATGACCAGGAACGCGGCCAGGATCAGGCCGTATCTGCGCTCCTCGATCATATCCCCGCTGTAGGCGCAGAGAAAAATGACCGGAAAGCGGGCCAGCCAGGTGACCAGGCCCCATCTGAGGATGTGGACGTCCTTATACCGGTAGCCCGCGTACCAGGCATAGAGGTCCTTGGGCGTGGAGGGGAGCAGCATGATCAGAAAATGCAGCCTTTTCGACTTTTTTCCGCTGAGCATGTCTGACAGCTTCTCCCGGGTCTGGTCCGTGAACAGAAAATCCATCAGCCTCCTGCCGTACCTCCTGCCCCCGGCAAAAGCCAGGGTATTGCCCAGGGCCGCCGCCGTGCAGACGAGCAGGGCTCCCCGCCAGGTGCCGAACACATAGCCGGCCGCCAGCTGGAAGGGCCCTCCCGGGATACAGGCCGACATGGTCTGCAGGACTACGATGACAAAAGAGATCAGCAGGACAGGAACCCCCCTGCGCTCATAATATTCCACGATCCGGTCCGGGTCCCTGGCCAGGCGCAGGACCGGCCTTCCGGCCGCGTAAAGCAGAGCGAAAAAAAGAAAGGCGGCCAGCAAAACCACTATAAGTTTTTTTAATCCGGTCTTGTCCACGTCGGTCGTCCTTTCCCCTGCTGCTCATGCCCTATGCCGTTATTCACAGTCTTTTTGGAACTGCGATAAGATCTGCATATATGAAATTATATGATGTAAAGGTCAAAAGTATC
>DGUF01000158.1 GCA_002394525.1 Lachnospiraceae bacterium UBA4317
GCAAGCGACGAGTGAGCGCTGCCAGGTGCATCTCCCGCATGGGCGCAAGCGGCGATCGGGCGCTGCCAGGGACATCTTCCGCCCGGGAACCAGCGGACAATGAGCGCGGAATAAACGCGGGAGGGAAAAACAGGGGCTTGAGCCCAAAGCTGAACAATGCCCTGCGTGACAGAACAAAAACAGCGGGACGAACTTCCGATCTGCGAAGTTCATTCCGCTGTTTCCTGTTGAAGTATATAAAGAATGCCTGATCAGAAAAGATCAACATCTCCGGTAACATCACCGTTGATAACATAGTAAGCCTTGCCTTCCTCGGCCTTGACATAGATGTCCATGGAAGTGACTTCGCCATCAAAGGCGGCCTTCACCTTCTCGATGACTGCGTCGTAGGTGACACCCTGGTCAGCTGCGGACTGGATCACGAAATTCGGAACGACTTTTTTCCTGCGGACTCTCCTGACCGGAGCCTTCTCGACTACTGCTGTTTCATCTTTTTTTCTTCTGGGCATATTCTGCGCCTCCTGTAAAAAATTGTAAAAAAGTGTTGGGAAATTACGCCCATTAATTTATTATTATTAAATAAGAATGTCAAGTTTTTACGAAAATAATCACAAAATCCCTTATTTTGTGATGTTGAGGAATGCTTTATGGAATACGGGGCTCTGACGCTGATCCCGATCGTCTTTATCATTGCGATGGCGGTAGTGACCAGAAAATCCTTTGAATCCCTGCTGGCAGGTTCTGTGATTGCCTGTATCATCATGCACGGCAGGAGATTTTTCCTGCCCTGGCTGGACCTTATGATGGAGGCCCTGTCGGACCCGGAGAACCAGTGGGTCATCCTGGTCTGCGGCCTGTTCGGGAGTCTGATCGCCCTCCTGCGCGAGTCGAAAGGGACGGGGGGCTTTATCCGCATCGGGGAAAAATTCTGCAAGACCCAGCGCAGCGCTCTGCTGGGGACCTTTATCATGGGCGTCATCATATTTGTGGATGACTATCTCAACATGCTGACGGTCGGGACCTGCATGCGGGAGATCTGTGACCGCAGGAAGGTCCCGCGCGAGGCCCTGGCCTACCTGCTGGATTCGACCGGGACCCCCATCTGTGTGCTGCTCCCCTTTTCGACCTGGACAGCCTTTTATATCTCCCTCTTTATGAAGGAGGAGGCCATTCAGGCCATGGGCTTCGCCTCGGGCCTGCAGATGTACATCCAGACCATCCCCTTTATCTTTTACGCCTCGATCACCGTGCTCATGGTCTTTCTCTTCGCCATGGGCTGGCTTCCGAAGATCGGCCCCATGAAAAAGGCCTATGAACGAACGAGGAGGACCGGCCGGACCTACAGCGAGGACAGCCAGCGCTACAATTATGAAGAGGAGAGGGGCGTCGAGGACGGTCAGATCGTGGACTTCATCCTGCCGGTCGGCTTTCTGATCGCGGCGACCATCGTCGCCGATGATATTCTGGCGGCGGTGATCCTGACCCTGGTCCTCTGCCTGGTCCTCTATGTGCCGCGCAGGCGGATGACCTTCACCCAGTGGAGCGAGCTCCTGATCAGCGGCTTCTGCGAGATGATGCCCACCCTGGCCATCCTGGCCGGGGCCTTTACGGTCGCCCGCTGCTGCAATGCCATGCAGCTCCCCGAATATGTGATCTACACGGTCCGGCCCTATGTGACACCGGCCACCTACCCCCTGATCATTTTTATCGTTGTCTCCATCCTGACCTTTGCCACCAGCTCCACCTGGGGGATCTCCACGATCGTCATCCCCATTATCATCCCCCTGGGCGCCGCGGTCGGGGCCAACATGATTCTGACCATGGCGGCCATCCTGTCGGGCAGCGCCTTCGGCAGCCACGCCTGTTTCTACTCCGACGCCACTGTCCTGGCCTCCGCCGGGGCCCGGATCGAAAACATGGAGCACGCCTTTTCCCAGATGCCCTATGCCTTTATCGGGGCGGTCCTGACCTGCGTCTGCCTTCTGATCAGCGGGATCGCGATGCCGGCCTGAGTTTAAAAACGGGGAGGACCGGTTGGGAGCCCATGATTCCCCCGGACAGAATGCGGCTCCGGCTGGAATCTCCGCTCCCCGGGAAAGTCGGGCGTTAAAATAAACACGGAGAATCATTTGGTGTTTTTGCACAAAGAAGGCCCATTTTCCCATGTTTTATTGTATAATAGTCTGTGTGAAAAAGAGACTGCCGGAAGGAAGCGGTCCCGGTTATTCGTTATTTGAGGGAGGTCTGTATGCAGAATTATACAAAGATGCGTTCTACCCGTCACAACGATGTCGTTATGAAAGTTATTCCCGGTCATTTCGTAACTCCCAACTCCCATATTAATTACTACATTGACATGACCACCATGAAGACCAGACAGAATGAGGCCAAGGCGGCTGCCAGGGCCATGAGCGAGGTCTATGTCGCCAGCACGGTCGTCGACACGATCGTCTGCATGGACGGCATGGAGGTCATCGGCGCCTATATGGCCGATGAGCTGACCAAGGCCGGCATTATGTCCATGAATGCCCACAAGACCATCTATATCATGCCTCCGGAATACGACCTGGCCGGCCAGATGATCGTCCGCGAAAACAACCAGATGATGGTCAGAGGCAAGCACTGCCTTCTCCTTCTGGCCTCCGCGACGACAGGCCAGACCATCGCCCGCGCCAGCGAGTCGATCAATTATTACGGCGGGACCATCGTAGGCATCTCCGCGATCTATTCCGCGGTCAGCAAGGTCATGGACTATCCCGTCCATGCCCTGTACACGACTGCAGACCTTCCGGATTACAGGTCCTACCAGCCCTCCAAGTGCAAGATGTGCCAGAACAATGAGCCCGTCGATGCCATCTGCAACGGCTTCGGCTACTCCAGGCTGTAAGGAACCCGGGGCAGGCTGTCCGCCCTCTTTGAGGGGCCGTGCGCGATCCTATCAGGAGCTGCCCTTTAAGCGGTTCCGGCTGTTGACAGATTGACAAATATTGTAATAATAGAAATGAACAGGCGTCCGGAGATACGTCTCCGGGCGCTTTTTAAATGGTAGATACCGTACAAATTCACGCGGATGTTCCGCTTTTGGAGGAAGCAATGAGAAAAGGTTATCACAGCATACAGGGGAAATTTCTCGGCACCATTCCCAGATCCGAATTTTATGGATTTGCGCTCGGCTACGGATTCGGGACCGTACTGAGGGGAGTCTTCAGTCTTCCGTCGGATACGATCGTACCGATCGTGCTGGCGGCTGTGGGCCTGGCCGTGGGCATCTGGGTTGACAGAAAGTACTATACGGTCAAGGACGAGCCCGACGGGGAAAGCCCCGCGGAGAACACCGGGGACCGGGATACTGTAGAGGAGGCGATCCGGGACGCCGGGGATGCACAGGAGGACGACGAAAACCTGTCCACCCAGCAGAGGCTCCGCCGCATGTTCCAGAAGAACATGGACGGGGATTCGACGGATGATGAGGCGGAGGAAGCTGCCCCGGAGGCCGGAGAGCCGGAGGGGGAGACAGACATTCCTGACAAGGCATAAATGGCGTTAAAGACCACGCAAAAATACTCCGATCCGGGACGGTCTGAACAGATACTGAACGATTATATATTTCAGGGGAAAATGATATGGAGAAAAAAACCTACAGCACACAGAAAAAATATTTCGGAACCATACCGAAGTCGGAGTTTTACGGAGTCTGCATCGGCTATGCCCTGGGCCTGATCCTGACCGGCTTTTTCAGGATGGAGACCCAGATTCCCCAGCTGGTCCTGGCCCTGATCGGCTTCGGCATCGGCTATTACATCGACAAGAAATACTACACCAGACCTGTTGAGCCGGAGAGCGAAGAAGCAGCAGGGCCGGAAGCTGCCCTGGCGGCAGAAACCGTGGCAAACACTGCGGAATCTTTGTCGGAGAGCCCTTCCGGGGAAGCTCAGACGGATCAAAAGTAACCGGCGAATGAACGTGGATAAAAAGATGGATTCTTCCTCAGGAAGTATCCATTTTTTTTGCAAGAAACAAGTCCAAAATTGGAATTTTTGTTGCTGCGCAATAGCAGGAATGGTATCATATGCTAATGATATAAGGTTTTATGAGCCATAAATGGGGATGATTAGATTCCAAATATGGAACAATCATCATGGGTAAGTCACTCGAAATGCCCTTTCATTGGCACAGGAGAAATGGGATATGAATATCGAAGAATTAAAGATGAGAAAAACAGACCTGGGAATGACCAACAGGGATCTGGCCCGGAAATCCGGTATACCCCTCTCCACAGTTGCAAAAATCCTGGGTGGGACGACAAAAACTCCGAGAATAGATACAGTGCAGGCCCTGGAAAAAGCGCTGCAGGGGAAAGATAATGGCGGAGATTCAGTTCCGGGTGACCGGCAGACTGCCGGCTGTCTCAAGGACACCGGGGCTGTCGACATGATGAACATGGCTCGTGACAGGAGTAACGATTATGTTTGTGGAAGCAATGCGGAAAAACAGACGAAAATGACAGAAGAAAAGGACATATTGGAAAAGGAAGCCGGCATGGGAGATCCCCGTCTGCTGGATACGTCTCAGAATATTCCGGGACAGCTGTATGGTTATAGTGCACAGAGCAGGGATGGCCTGCATGAGATCGTAAGACCGGCCCGCTACGGGCTTCTGTCCGGGGAACCGCTGCACACGATTGAAGAATACCTGGCCCTTCCGGACGATCGCAGAGTGGAGATGATCGACGGGCGTTTTTATGATATGGCCTCTCCGAGTGGCGTTCACCAGCAGATCTGCCTGCTGATCTGGAAGACATTGGATGACTGCATCGAGGAACATGGCATGCTCTGCAGGGCCCAGGCGGCTCCCTTTGATGTCCAGCTCGACGATCATACGATCGTGATGCCGGATGTCATGGTCTTTTGTGAGGATCCGTCGCAGGTCTTTGCTGCCAGGGCGATGATTCCGCCGGATCTGGTGATCGAGGTCCTGTCCAGATCGACTGCCTTCAGAGACCGCCACCTCAAACTCTTTAAATATCAGAAGGCCGGTGTAAAGGAATTGTGGCTGGTGTCGCCCGAGAGACAGAACATTGAGGTCTACCTCTTCACAGAAGGCAGGGAAGAACCCGATATCTATACCTTTGAGGACACAGTCCCTGTCCGGATCTCAGAAGGGCGCTGCAGTGTGGATTTCGCGAAGATCAGAAAAAGGCTGCCGCCTGTGTGAGATTATGGATTTGAAAAGCTTTAAAAACTGTGCAAAGCGAAATAATATTCCATGTTGTATGTATGAGCAGAGTATGTTATCATACAACGTCGAATATAAAGATGTAACAAACCTTGAAATATGATATAGAAGCGGCAGTTTAAAATCCGTATGGCTGATATGACAGCGGTACGGATTTTTTGTGCCGACAGGAAAGGAACTCTCCCTCATGCCTACTCAGAAAGAAAACAAGATGGGCACCATGCCCGTCAAACAGCTGATCATTTCCATGTCCCTGCCCATGATGATCTCCATGCTGGTGCAGGCCCTCTACAATGTCGTGGACTCCATGTTCGTCGCCCGCCTGTCGGAGGATGCCCTGACCGCGGTCACCCTGGCCTTCCCTATGCAGAACGCCCTGATCTCCTTCGCGGCCGGAACGGGCGTCGGTATCAACGCCCTGCTGTCCAGGTCTCTGGGAGAGCAGAAGTTTGACCGGGCTGATCAGGCTGCCAACAACGGTCTCTTTCTGGGCATCCTGACCTACATCCTCTTTCTCCTGATCGGCCTTTTTGCCGCGGGTCCCTTCATCGGGACCCAGATCAAGGACCCGGTCGTCCAGGAGTACGGAACGGTCTACCTCGGGATCTGCCTCTGCCTGTCCTTCGGCGCGATCTTCCAGATCACCTTTGAGCGCCTGCTCCAGTCCACCGGCAGGACCTTTTACAGCATGATCTCCCAGGCGACCGGCGCCATTATCAATATCATCTTCGACCCCATCATGATCTTCGGCCTCTTCGGCTTTCCGAAGATGGGCGTGGCGGGCGCGGCCCTTGCCACAGTCCTGGGCCAGGTGATCGCAGCCTGCCTCAGCCTCTTCCTGAACCTGAAGAAGAATGAGGATATCCATATCTCGCTCAAGCAGGTCCTGAGCCCCTCTCTGGAGATCATCAAAAAGATCTATTTTGTGGCAGTCCCCTCCATCCTGATGATGTCCATCG
>DGUF01000003.1 GCA_002394525.1 Lachnospiraceae bacterium UBA4317
AAGAGAAAACCGCCATGGAGAATCCTGCTGGCCCGGTAGACGGACCGGCCCGCGGGACCAAGATCGCCTCCATGTATGTCCGGCCGCTCAAGGTCTGGCGCCGGGAGACGGAGGAGATGATGCAGCCCCACCTCTATGACCTGCGGACAGGGACCTTTGCGCCCGGGCGGGAGGGCGTGCAGATGAGCCGCTACTACCGGCAGATGAACCGGACCGGCGGGGCCGCCGTCAACCAGACCATGGACAGCTGGGAGCGCTTTTTCCAGCGGACCAGGGTCAAATATGAGAACGGCCTGGATGTGACGCAGGAGTGCGGCCGCATGTGCAACATCATGCTGACCCGGGACGAGCGCCTGCGGGACCTGATCAAGGAGCACTTTGCGCCGGAGGACTATTTCGAGGTCCATGACCGCATGGTCGGGACGGGCATGATCGGCGGCAAGGCCACGGGCATGCTGCTGTCCCGTAAGCTGACGGAGAACCTGCGGCCGGACATCTATGCCCGGATCGAACCCCATGATTCCTTTTACATCGGTTCGGATGTCTTTTACACCTATATCGTGGACAACGGCTTCTGGGATCTGCGCGTGAAGCAGCGGACGGAAGAGGGGTATTTTGCCCTGGCCGCGGAGGTGGAGGACCGGCTCCTGCACGGGGCTTTTTCAGCGTCCATGGAGGCGGAGTTCCGCCGCCTTCTGGAGTATTACGGCAATGACCCGGTCATCGTGCGGTCCAGCTCTATCCTGGAGGACGGCTTCGGAAATGCCTTTGCGGGCAAGTACGAATCAGTCTTCTGTGCCGGTACCGGGACCCTGGAGGAGAGGCTGGAGACCTTTGAGAATGCCATCCGCACGGTCTACGCCAGCACCATGGGCCTGTCCGCCCTGGACTACCGTAAACGCCGGGGGCTGGACAAGAGGGATGAACAGATGGCCATCCTGGTCCAGAGGGTCTCGGGCTCCCGCTATGAGAGCTTTTATATGCCGGCCGCTGCGGGGGTCGGATATTCCATAAGCCCCTACCGCTTCAGCGCGGACCACCCCAGCGAGGGCATGCTGCGCCTGGTCATGGGCCTGGGGACGGCGGCCGTGGACCGGCGGACCGGCTCCTATCCCCGCATGGTCATGCTGGAGGACCCCTCCAGGAACCTGCTGACCTCCGCCTCCGACCGCCACCAGTTCTCCCAGCGGCTGATCGATGCCGTAATGTTTTCCTCGGGAGAGGTGGAGGGCCTGGATCCGGATACAGTGCGAAAGGAAATCCCGGGATATCTGACCGGGCTCCTTTTGTCCCACGACTGGGACGCGGAGCGGATCTTCACGGACCGGGGCATCGACCGGAGTATCTTTTTTGTCTCCTGCGACGGGCTGGTCAGAAACAGGCAGCTCATGGGCGATATGCGGGGAATCCTGCAGCTTTTGAAGGATGCCTATGAATATCCGGTGGACATTGAGTATACAATCAATATTGCCCCGGAGGGGGACTATGTGATCGACCTGCTCCAGTGCAGGCCCCTGCAGCAGACAAAGGAGGGGGACGCGGTCCATGTCCCCGACCTGCCGGCGGACCGGATCCTGCTGGAGACCCAGAAGGTCTCCATGGGCTTTTCACGCAGCTTTGCGGTCGATTATGTCGTCTACATCGACCCTGTCAATTATTACCATATGCCCTACCGCGACAAATACCTGGTGCGGGACGCCCTGGCCGCTGTCAACTGGAAGCTGCGGGGACAGGGAAAACGGATGCTTCTGCTGACGCCGGGGCGGATCTGTACCTCCTCCCCGGAGCTGGGCGTGCCCTCCGCCTTCTCCGACATCAGTGAGTTTGACATGATCGCGGAGATCTCGGAGTCCCGGGCCGGATACGTCCCGGAGCTCAGCTACGGCAGCCATATCTTCCAGGACCTGGTCGAGGCGGAGATCCTCTACACAGCGGTCTTCGAGTCGGAGACCACGGTCCATTTCTCGCCCGGCCTGCTGGAGGCTTTTCCGGACTGCACAGGGATATTTCTGACCGGGGAAAAGGAGATGGCCGGTGGAAAAGAGACAGGTGGCGAAACAGGAAAGCCCGGGGAAAAAGAAACAGCCGGGAGAAGTGAACTGACCGGCGAGGTGGGAACGAACGGGGAAGCAGACCCGCTGTCCGGGATCATCCATGTCTACGACGTACAGGGCCGGGGGCTGACCCTGTATTACGATATGTCCAATGAGTATCTGATGGTGGGCGTAAATGACCCGGAATGATCCATGCGCTTTTTGCTGCGGAAAAAGGTGTTCCTCTGAAAAATGCACAAAGATCGATGTTTTTAAATGGTATTATTGTATACAATGACATTTGACCTTTTCACAATTCTGCGTATAATAATCTACATAAAAGCAAAGGCGCTGCAGGAATCGATCCTGTGGCGCTTTTTCTTTTTATTCCTATCCTTATACTTTTCCTTTCCCTTTCCAATACGGGGACTGTGTACCGTCATACAGCCGGCAGACGGTACACGGTTTCCTGCGGGAGCAGGGACTGTGAAAAACAAGATCCTTCTTGAAAAGGATGTCCTGCGGACAAAGGGGTCCGGGTGCATACGCATCCGGACCCTTTGTATGTGCGCCGGGCATGGCGCAGTT
>DGUF01000261.1 GCA_002394525.1 Lachnospiraceae bacterium UBA4317
ATTAATGCCTATTATTATATATTGCCCTGCGGGCGTCTGTCCACGTCCGATCGTCTAAATGAAATCCTGTAGATTTTTATATAATCTCTATATATAATAACAAATAAGGGATTTCATGTCATAAATAGTTTACACGCTAACTAATTCAGGGGGAAATCAATCATGTCAACAAGCCGTTCTATGAATACCCGGTCCGCGTCCGCAGGCCGGGCCAGCAGTCATGCACAGGCAGTCACCACAAAACGCAACAGCAATATCATCGACAGCATCACCTTCGGCTTTTCCGCGTCGCTCCTTTGCGCCTGCGCCGCGGGGGCTGTCTACACCGGGACAGGCGGGACGCTCCTGCGGGACCTGGTCAGGATCCTGACCTCACCGGGGCCGCTCGTGACCGACTACTTCAATCTGGGCAGCATGCCGGCGGCCTTTCTCAACGCGGGGCTCTGCGGGCTGACCATGGCTCTTTTTATGTTCCTGCTGCCGGGTCCTTCCCACGTCAATACCCTGGCGGGCTATTTTCTGGTGATCGCCCACTGCTTCTACGGCCTCAATTTTCTCAATATGTGGCCCTGCTTTCTCGCGCCCTTTTTATATCTGAAGATCAAGGGTCTGGACTACAACGAAAACCTGCATGTCTGCATGTTCGCGACCTGCTTCAGCCCCTTCGTGAGCGAGCTGCTCTTCCGCTACACCCTGGGGGACGCCTATGTGCCCGGCGAGATCCAGCTCACGGTCAAGGGCTGTCTTCTGACTCTTTTGTTCGCCCTCATGCTCTCCTTCGTCGCGCCGGCCGTCCTGCCCGGCGTCAAGGCCTGGCACAAGGGCTACAACCTCTATAACGGCGGTCTGGCCTACGGCATGTTCGGCTTTCTGCTCTACAGCTTCCTCTACCGAACCATGGGGATCGATGCGCCCAAGACCCCCATCGTGCCCAATCCCGTGTACGCGGGCTTCGGCCGGTCCTTCACCCTTTTCGGGAATATCTATTTCATCCTGCTCTTTGCCGCCTGCCTCCTGGCCGGCTGGCTTCTGAACGGCCGCCGGCTGGCCGGCATCGGCCACCTCTTCCAGGACACCGGCTACCAGAGCAATTTCGCCATGAAATACGGCATGCAGATCTGCCTGATCAATATCGGCTTCTACGGTCTCCTGTTTCTGGCCTACATCAACCTGGTCATGCTCTTCACCAGGGGGGCCGGCTTCACCGGGCCCACCTTCGGCGTGATCTTCGCAGCCCTCACCTTTACCTCCATGGGCCAGCATGTCCGCAATGTCTGGCCGATCTTTGTCGGCTACCCTCTTCTGTCCATCTTTTCGACCCTCTTCAACCACCTGATCGGAGGGCACGCGGCCTGGACGGTCTCCACCCAGGCCTATATCAACAGTGTGGCCTTCGCGACCGGTCTCTGCCCCATCGTCGGCCGCTACGGCACGGCCGCCGGCATCGCCGCCGGCATGCTCTGCGCCGCCCTGTGCACCTCCACCGGAGCCCTGCACGGGGGCCTGATGCTCTACAACGGGGGCTTTACAGCCGGCATCACCGCCCTGATCCTGATCCCCATCCTGGAGCACTATGTAAAAAATCCCCGCAGCTCCATGGACCAGCACATCGACCTGCGGGATATGATGACCCTGAACGAAAACGCCGTCCGGTCAGAGAGCAAAAACGACCGGTAAAGATCAGGATCCGGGTCCGGGTCCTGATCGATAAACGGGGGGTGACATGCCTTGTTTCCAAAGACATGTCACCCCCCATTTGTGCCTCATCCCGCAAACTCCCGGTCTGCGGGAGTCTTTATTCTTCTATGATTATTCTTCTATGATCCTGCCCATTTCCCCCAGGGAAATGAAGCGCGCGGAAAGCTCTGCCGCGCCCTCTGCCGCAGCGCCCTCTCTTCCATCAGGTTCCCTCTCCGCGAGGAGGTCAACGCGGTGGATCTCCAGGGCGTCCTCCGGCAGGTCCAGGCCGCTCCTGCGGAAGGCCTCGCCGATGATCTGCTCCGGCCGCAGGTTCTCCCCGACCCTGGAGCAGACACACATGCGGATCCTGTCCCCTTCACAGGCAAACTCATAGATCAAAGGCTTCATGTCCAGGGTGCGGAAGCCTTTTTTTGTTTCCTTGGTCCAGAGGATCTGGTCCTGCGCGACAAAATCCTCCAGGACCTGCCTCCAGTTCTCCGGGGGGAGATAGCCCCCTGTCCCGCGAAAGCCCACCTCATAGACGGCGGCCGCGACGACAGACATGGCCTTCTGGGGCTTGCGGGCATTGCCTCCGCCGCCCAGGGGAACCGTCTCGCCGATCTGGCGGAAATCCAGGATCTCCAGGCCCTCGGGCATCATGGGCCGCAGCTGGTCCAGGGCATGGGCCGTGCTGACCGGCGACCCGATCTCCATATCCACATACTCCCCGGTGCTGGTGAGGCCCAGGCCCAGGGGCATGGCCGTGGACATGATCATCCGGGGCGTGATCCCGTCGGAGTAGCGGATGTCGATGTCCGTGCGCCGGATACACTTCTGCAGAAAGCGCATGAGCTCCAGGTGTCCAATGAATTTCATGGGGCCGTACTTGGCCAGGCGCATGCGGATCTTGATGCAGATGCCGGTTTCCTCCGCTTCAGTCTCCATGTCTGAAGGCCCGGCCTCCGCTTCCGTACCGGGCCCGGGCTCCCGCGTGTCCGCAGGTCCGCCGGAAATCACCGGCTCCCGCATACCCGCAGTTTCGTCGGAAATCTCCGTCTCCCGTGCGTCCGCAGGTCCGTCAAAAGGTTCCGCCTCCTGTGCCTTCGCAGGCAGGCCAAAAGCTTCCGGCTCCCGGGAATCCGGATGTCCACCGGCAGGCCCGGCTCCCTGCTCCGCACCGGGTTCCGCTTTTGTCCCGGCCGGCCCCCGCAGGCAGACGCCGCAGCCATAGGAGGCCGCGCCGCAGCCGCTGCAGGCCTCCCGGCAGTTGGGCGTGAGCTGCGCCGCCTTTGCCCTGTCCCACTCCCGGCGGAGGAATTCGCGGCGCACGCCGACGTCGATGAAGTCCCAGGGAAAGATCTCGTCCTCTCCCCTCTCCCGCAGGGTATAAAAGTCCATGTCAAAGCCCAGGTCCGCCGCGGCCTGGTCCCACCTGTCGTAATCCCAGGTCTCCAGCCAGCAGTCAAAGACCGCCCCCCGGCGGTAGGCCTCCAGGATCAGGTCCGCCGTCCTGCGGTCCCCCCTGGCCAGGACCCCCTCCAGGTAGATCATGGGGGCGTCATGCCAGCTGTAGCGGATGCTCCGGTGGTTGTGGGAGGCGTAGATGGCATGGTTGACCTGGGCCGCGAAGCCCAGATAGTCCCCCGCGTGGTACATGGGCGCCCACTGAAAGGGGGTGAAGGGCTTGGGGACAAAGAAGGAGGTGCTCACCGTGATCTGGCAGCGCCCGTTCCTCTGGGCCTTGGGGACCTCCTCATAATAGGCGGCCGAGATCTTGTTGGCCAGGTCGGAGATCGCGGTCCGGTCCTCTTCGGTCTCGGTCGGCAGGCCCAGCATAAAGTAGAGCTTGACCTTGTTCCAGCCCCCGCGGAAGGCCTCGCGGGCCCCCTTGAGGATGTCCTCCTCCGTGATCCCCTTGTTGATCACGTCCCTGAGCCTCTGGGAGCCCGCCTCCGGCGCGAAGGTCAGGCTGGACCTGCGGACGTCCTGGACCCTGGCCATGAGGTCCAGGGAAAAGGCATCGATCCTGAGCGAGGGAACCTGGAGCTTGACCCGCTCCTTCTCATAGCGGTCGGAGATATGGTCCACGATCTCATGGATGCAGGAATAATCGCTGGAACTCAGAGAGCTCAGCAGGATGTCATCCTGGCCCGTGCTCTCCAGCATGGCGTCCGCATAGGCCCTGACCGTCTCCAGGTCCCGCTCCCGGTTGGGCCGGTAGATCATGCCGGCCTGGCAGAAACGGCAGCCCCGGATGCAGCCCCGCTGCAGCTCGACGGCCACCCGGTCCTGGGTCACCGTGATAAAGGGGATCAGGGGCTTTAAGGGATAGGGGGCCCGGTCCAGGTCCCTCTCCGCCTGCCGGCGGACCACGGCCGGTACATCCGGGTACTTTGGCCGGAAGGATGCGATCGTGCCGTCCTCCCCGTATTCCACCTCATAGAGAGAGGGGACATAGATTCCAGGGACCTGCGCGGCCGCCCGCAGAAAGGCGGCCCTCCCGGCCCCCTTCTCCTTCATGGACCTGTAGAGGTCCAGCAGGGCATCGTAGGAAGTCTCCCCCTCTCCGATATAAAACATGTCAAAAAAGCGGGCGACCGGCTCCGGATTGCAGGCGCAGGGCCCGCCGCCAATGACGATCGGATCCCGGTCTGTCCGGTCGGCCGCCTCCAGGGGAATGCCCGACAGGTCCAGGACCTGCAGGATATTGGTGTAGCAGAGCTCGAACTGCAGGGTCATGCCCAGAAAATCGAAGTCCCGGACCGGATCCTGGGATTCCAGGGCAAAGAGGGGGATGTTTCGGTCCCGCAGCAGCCGGTCCATATCCGTCCAGGGCGAAAAGACCCGCTCGCACCAGGTGTCCTCCCTGCGGTTGAAAAGCTCATAGAGGATCTGAATCCCCAGGTGGGACATCCCGATCTCATAGAGGTCCGGAAAGCACATGGCAAAACGGATCGGGACCCCCCTGTCCTTGTGGACCGCGTTCATCTCATTTCCCAGATAGCGGGCAGGCTTCTGCACCTGCAGCAGCAGTTCATCCGGCAATGCCAGTTTTTTCATAAGTCAGCAAATCCTTTCCAGACCGTAAAAGTCCTTTGTATTCCGGTGTCCGAAGTGGTACACTGGTCAATGTGCCGTTTTTTATCTATACATTTTTCACCGCGCACATTAAACATTTTATACACTTTCATTCTATTGAAAAGAGGGGCATATGAATCAGAAAGAAAAAAAGATCAGACCTAACCCTGCGGCGCTTCTGCCGATCGCGCTCTTTCTCCTCATCTATCTGGGGAACGGAATCTTTTTCCAGTACCTGTCCAATGACGAGGGGCAGATGGGCTTTTATGTCGTCTCCGTCGTCCTGGCCTTTTCCATCGCGCTGATCGCGGCCTTTTTCCAGAACAGGAGCCGGACCTTTGATGAAAAGATCCACATCTGCGCGGAAGGGATCGGGGACGACAACATCGTCACCATGCTCTTTATCTTCATCCTGGCGGGAGCCTTCAGCGGGATCGCCGCCGAGGCGGGAGGCGCCTCCAGCACCGCCAACCTGCTCCTGAGCATCATTCCCGGGAGATTCGCGGTCCCGGGCCTCTTTCTGATCGCCTGCCTGATCTCCATGGCAATGGGCACCAGCGTCGGCACGATCACGGTCCTGGCCCCCATCGCCTGTGAGGTCTCGAAAAACGGCAAGCTGCTCCTGCCCCTCTGCGTGGGTGTCGTCGTCGGCGGCGCCATGTTCGGGGACAACCTCTCCTTTATCTCGGACACCACCATCGCCGCGACCAAGACCCAGGGCGTGGCCATGAAGGACAAGTTCCGCACCAACATCAGGGTGGCCGCTCCGGCCGCCGCCATCACCTTCGTCATCCTGGTCGTCTACGCCTTCATGAGCCGGGGGGCAGACATCGGAGACTTCTCCTTCAGCATCCTGCAGGCCCTGCCCTATTTCATCGTTCTGGTCCTGTCGATCGTCGGCATCAATGTCTTTGCCGTCCTGCTGATCGGCATCCTCCTCTTCGTCCTGGCCGGCATCCTGACCGGATCTCTGACCTACGCGACCGCCCTCTCCTCCATGGGGACCGGGATCTCCGGCATGTTCGAGACCATGATCGTCACGATCCTGGTCGCCTCCATCAGTTCTCTTATGCGGGAGCACGGCGGCTTCGCGGCGGTTCTGGCCTTCATCCGGAAACACGCGAAATCGAAAAAGGGCGGCATGCTGGGCATCTCGCTCCTCACCGGTCTCATGGATATCGCGACGGCAAATAATACGGTGGCCATCGTCATCGCCGCGCCGATCGCCAGGGAGATCAGCACGGAATACGAGATCGATCCGAAAAAAACCGCATCGCTTCTCGATACGGTCTCCTGTATCATGCAGGGCATCATCCCCTACGGCGCACAGCTCCTGGTCGCCGCTTCCCTCGCCGGGATTTCAAGCATTTCCATCATCCCGTTCCTGTTCTATCCGTTCCTGCTGGCGGTATGTGTGCTGGTTTCCATCCTGCTTGAGAACTGAACTGATTCCCATCATCATGAACCTGATTTCTAAAACCTCAATTCAGAGCTTGCCGGCCTTCATTCTTCCACAAGAGCCAGTGCCTCCTTTAGCGCGGCCTGATATCCCTCCAGGTCAGCCCCGATGACCGGCTCTACCAGGATCTTTCCTTCACTGTCCACGAAAAATGAAGTCGGAAATGCGCTCATGGGGAAAACGTCATCCACATTTTCAGGCGCGGCCAGATTCAGATATTTCACGCCGGCCTGTTCAAGGATTTCCTTCGCCTCCGCGGTCTTGCCTTCTTCAGCCGAGTCATAGCAGAGGCCAATGATCTGGCTGTCCTTTTCCTCGAATTTCTCCGCCATCTGCGCCAGCTCTGGCAGCTCATTCTTGCACGGGCCGCACCAGGTGGCCCACACATTGATCATCGTCACCTTATGCCCGGCAAACAGGTCTCCGCTGGTGACAGGATTGCCGTCCAGATCAGTCGTCTCAAAGGAAATCACATCACCGACCGAGAGCTCCTCCGGCCATTCAGGCGCGCTCATAGTCAGTGCGGAAAGGAAGGTCTCACGGTCTGCCGCCAGCGAGGCAAATTCTTCATAAAAGTCACCCATTGCCTCCTGATAATCCGCCGTCTCCTCTTCCAGCTGGTTATACTGACCCACAAAGAAGGTATTGTCTCCGTCTTTTCCGATCTCCTCCAGCCAGGCAAAATCGCCCTCGCGGGAACTTGTATCCTTCAGTATCTCTCTGAGCTCCTCTTCTCCGCGTCCGCCATTGATGGTGTAGATATTGAAAAGCCAGGCATATTCATTTCCGCTCATCCAGGAGGCGACAGGCGCTTCCGGAGGCTCTTCGCCGTTCCCCCAGGCATCGATGAAGGCTTCCGCATACTCGCAGTATGCATCAAACTGGTCTTCCGGGACTGCATAATATTCCGCTGTGATCTCCAGCACACCGTCGCCCGGATACGCAGCGTCCCAGTTCAATGTCCCCTTCAGATCCTGATAACTCTCGGGATACTCAAAATGGAACCCGGCAGCCGGCGCGTCAATTACATTTTCTTCTTCCGCAGATTCTTCCGCCTCCGCGGCCGCCTCCGGCGAGAGCACCACAGTGAGAAGGCCCGGTGTTTCGGGTGCTGTATACTCGGTGCTGTCCGCGGCGAACCCTTCCGATACTTTGAGAATATGGACAGTATATGTTCCGGCCGGCTGATCGAACGCTGCCAGTCCCTCATCGTCAGTTTTGCCCATCATGCATTCCGTGTCGGAGCAGAACTGTACCATAACGCCGGAAACCGGCGCGTCCTCTGTATCCGTCACCAGGACCTGATAGACGCCGGTCCCTTCGGCCCCGGCACAGACCGCCGTCACGCCGGTCAGCAGGGTCAGCAGCAAGCATAACGCTGTAAACAATGAAATCTTTCTCCTCATGTTTCCCTCCTTTTATTTGTCTGTTTCAGGATATCCTGCTGGCGGATACTTTATTCTGACAGTTACTCATTATAAAAAACGATTCCGTCCCTGTCCAGCACGATAGCGGTCCGGGAGACACGTCGCCTTTTCCAGTTCTAAAAATTCCATAGCTGCCTCCATTTCCGCGGTGCGCGCGATACCTTTTTTCTTTCTTCACAGGACTTCTCTTTCTTGTCCTGAACCTAATCTGACATATGTTCTTGCGAAAGAAAAGCTACAGAATTATGAATATTCAAGTTCCACCAGCACTCAGAATCGATCAATATTAGCTGCTGCCCTCGTTGGTGCGGAGCGGAAGGATTGTCTTGCCGCGATCGGCCGTGAGGCAAGAGATCGTCCCGTTTTCAGGCCGCACAAAACGGCCCCGAAGTTTTTTGCCTCAGGACCGTTCTATGTAACGGCATTATTCGGTTGTCATTCTGGCAGACGCATCAGCCGGAATGCTTATTTGCAGTAGATCTCAATTGCCCCAGAGGCAAATTCAGCCGTGCCTTCGCCGCCCATCTTGTCGAT